>CAZCWE010000145.1:0-1804 GCA_964502285.1 uncultured Spirulina sp.
TTTGTGGCGGGGATGCTCGTGCCGGACGTTTCGCCAACGGGGACGGTGGAGGGCTATTATGCGCTGCTGACGGATATTAGCGATCGCAAACAAGCCGAACAGGCCCTCATCGCAGCGAAAAACGCTGCCGAAGCCGCCGCCCAAGCCAAAAGCGACTTCCTCGCCGTCATGAGCCACGAAATTCGCACCCCGATGAATGGTGTGTTAGGGATGCTCTCCCTGCTCCAAAACGATCCCCTCACCCCCCAACAACAACTTCACCTCAGCATTGCCCAATCCAGCGCCGAATCCCTCCTCACCCTCCTCAACGACATCCTCGACTTCTCCAAAGTAGACGCGGGCAAACTCACCCTCAAACCCATGGACTTCGAGCTGCACAATGCCCTCGAAAGTATCATCCAAACCATGGCCCTCACCGCCCAAGCCAAAGGTCTAGAAATTGTCCTCGACTGCCAGACCATTGAGCCAATCTACGTTCACGGCGATCGCGATCGCTTGCGCCAAATCTTCACGAACTTGATCAACAATGCGATCAAATTCACCGAACAGGGCATGATTCTGGTGCAATGCCATCTAACCGCAGACGGGCCGACATTGCTGTTTAATGCCCAGGTTCGCGACACGGGCATCGGCATTCCCGCCGAGGCGATCCCGTCGCTGTTTGACCCCTTTACCCAGGTAGACCCCAGCACCACCCGCAAGTATGGTGGCACGGGCTTGGGACTCTCCATCTGTCAGCGTCTATGTGCCTTGATGGGGGGCAATATTCAGGTTCAGAGTGTGGTGGATTGCGGGAGTTGTTTTGAATTTACGGTGCGGTTCACGCCGAGCGCACAGGCCGCGCCCCTGCCCCCAGTGGTGGATCTGAGTGGGGTTACGGCCTTGGTGGTAGATGACAACGCAGAGAGTCGGAATGTATTAAGCGTCTATCTAGAGCGGTGGGGGGCAACGGTGCTCACTGCCGCCAATGGGAAAGAAGCGATCGCCCACTGTCACGCAGCCCAATCCCCCATTCAATATGCTTTTTTAGACCTCAAAATGCCCTCCAGCGATGGCATCACCCTCAGCCAAACCCTCAAAAATGCCCCCCAGGGTCAGGGGATTGCCTTAATCCTGATGACCGACATTATTGAAAACTGTAATGCTGCCCTGATTCATGACCTGGGGCTGCAAGCGTGCCTCTCAAAACCGGTGCTGCGGTCGGAACTGCAAGACCTGCTCCTCAGCCAGTGCTTAGACAACCAAGGCGCGATCGCAGCCCCGCCAACCCTCGCGCCCGCCCCAGGGGCATGGGCTACCAATCCCCGCCTTCTCCTCGTGGAAGATAGTGTGGTAAATCAACTGGTGTTTCGCGGTCTTTTGCAAACCTGCGGCTTGACGGTGGAGATCGTCAACAATGGCCAAGTCGCTCTAGAGTCTTTACGGGCGGCGACAGACTCCCCCTACACAGCGATTTTTATGGATTGTCAAATGCCGATTATGGATGGCTATGAGGCGAGCCGTCAGATTCGGATGGGCTATTGCGGGCCTAAGTATCAAGCCGTGCCGATCATTGCGTTAACGGCCAATGCGCTAGAGGGCGATCGAGATAAGTGTTTGGCGGCGGGTATGAGTGACTATTTGAGTAAGCCGATTCATCCCCAACAATGAATTCAACATCTGCCTCTTGGTGTTCGTCACCGCACCGGTCACCATCATGCGCGGGTACAACAACCGGCACGTCGGCATCTCACCGGAAGAATGGGAACTCGGATTCCAGGAGGGAGGATTGGTTGTGCAAGACAGGATAAAAGACATCCTCAAA
>CAZCWE010000145.1:1814-3472 GCA_964502285.1 uncultured Spirulina sp.
CAAAAATGGCTCCAGCCTCAGTCGGAGATCTGCCCCATCGCTCCGGTGCAGAAAATACCGGATACGTCCCAAGACCTGTTCAACGCGGGGCATCTCACGGATCTTCTCGAGGGCGATCGCGCCGTGATTGCCCAGGTGTATGAACTCTTTCTCAGTGAGACCCAGACCGATCTCGGCAAATTGGAGCGAGTGATCGCCACCCGTGACCTCACCACAGCCCGAGGGATCGCCCATAGCCTGAAAGGGGCTGCGGCGAATATTGGCTGCGATCGGTTGAGCCGCATCGCCTGCGACGTGGAAACCGCGATCAAAACGAAGAATCTGATCCTAGCTCGTCAGCATTGGGTCGCCCTGCGCCAAGCTTTTCTCGCCGCAGAGATTGCGATTCAGCAGTGGCTACAGCACAGTCGCTAAATCTAAGCCTCTGTTGCGATCGCCCCTCAAAAAGAGAACACCCACCCCCTTGACAGCCTGAGGAGATTCGGTAACAATAGATACAGAAACGAAAAACGTTCATCTCCCATCGGAGACGGAAGTAAGAGCTAAACAACTCTGAAGGAACGCGCCTCATATTTTCTCGACACATCATAGGAGGCGACCCCATGAAACTCTCTTATCGCGGCCACAGCTACACTGCTCACACCAAAAAAGTCAACGCCCAAGACGTAGCCCACACCGGCATGTATCGCGGCGTTAAAGTGACCTTCCACGACAAACAAGCCCCCGTGCAACATCCCGAAAAACTGATCTATCGCGGTGTTCACTTTGGACAATAACGCACCACACTGATGCGACAGATTTTTTAGGGAAGGAATCGACTTAGGGAAGGAAATAAAGAAGACGTTACCTCGGTAACGTCTTCTTTTGCGCTGTCCTCCTCTTCAGGGACGATCGGGCGGGGGGGGATTCTATCGCGATCGCTCCTCGGCTTGGCCGTCCGTCCGCATCTCTGAATTACAATAGGAGCCGACCTGTATTTACCCCCAAACCCATCATCGATACAATCTACGGCAGCACCCAAGGGCTAAAATCCAGCCACATCAAACAATTACGGCGACTCTATCAGCAGCGACTCCCCCAAGACTGCCTCACCACCGCCGACTTCGCCCAACGCCTCGCCGCGATTAGCACCGAAATTCGCCAACCCCTCTGCGCCTACGTCAATCGGCGCGGCCAAGTGATCCGGGTCGCCATCGGTTCCCCCCGCCAAACCCAGATCCCCCCAGCGGAACTGCCCCGCTACGGCGCAGAACGGCTCTGCGGGATTCGCTGTGTTGCCACCACCTTGAAAGACACGCCGCCGAGCGAGGAGCATCTCACGGCGATGGTGGTGCAGCGGCTGGATGCCTTGGTGGAATTGACTTTAACGGGGGATGGGTTTGAGCGGCGCGGTGGGGGTGTGACGGGCTATGTAGAAGGGGCCTATCTGGCCCATCTGTTGCCCCAATCCGAGGCACAACCCTGGTCAGTGTCGGCCGCAACACGCCTCGAAGAACTGGCTGATCAGGATTTCTTAGACCTGGTGGAGGGGTTAGAGGCGGAGTTTGAGCGGGAATTTACGGCCCAACAGGTGGACAGCGATCACGATCGCGTCCTGCTCATTGGGTTGGATACCGGCACGGGGACGCAAACCGTAGAGGATCGCCTCGCAGAATTGG
>CAZCWE010000145.1:3482-9238 GCA_964502285.1 uncultured Spirulina sp.
CGGCTGATCGAGAGGGCGGGCGGGGATGTGCTTGAAACCATTATCCAAAAGCGGCCGCGGCCCCATCCTCAAACCGTGGTGGGGGCGGGGAAGGTGCTGGAAATTGCGATCGCCACCCAAACCCTCGGCGCAAACCTGATCGTTTTTGACCGCGACCTCTCCCCCGCCCAAGGCCGCAACCTCGAAAAACAAATCGGCGTGCGCATCGTCGATCGCACCGAAGTAATCCTCGACATCTTCGCCCAGCGGGCCCAATCCCAAGCCGGGAAGCTCCAAGTGGAACTCGCTCAACTGGAATACCAACTGCCCCGCCTCACCGGGCGCGGTCAAGCCATGTCCCGCTTAGGGGGTGGAATCGGGACAAGAGGCCCCGGTGAAACTGAAATTGAAACGGATCGTAGGATCATCCGGGACAAAATCCAACGCCGCCTCACCCGCCTCCAAAAAGAAGTTACCCAACTCCAAGCCCACCGCTCCCGGATGCGTCACCAACGGCAACAGCAAGAAATCGCCACCGTTGCGATCGTCGGCTACACCAACGCCGGTAAATCCACCCTGATCAACACCCTCACCAACGCCGAAGTCTACACCGCTGACCAACTCTTCGCCACCCTCGACCCGACAACCCGCCGCCTCGTCATCGATGACCCCGACAGCGGCCAGATCCAAACCATCCTCCTCACCGATACCGTGGGTTTTATCCACGAGTTGCCCCCCTCCCTGATCGACGCTTTCCGCGCCACCCTCGAAGAAGTCACCGAAGCCGATGTCCTACTCCATGTGGTGGATCTCTCCCATCCCGCCTGGCAAAACCAAATCAACGCCGTCGAGGGGATTTTGGGCGAAATGGAAATCGTGCCGGGGCCGAGTTTGCTAGCCTTCAACAAACTGGATCAGGTGGGGAGCGACACCCTCGAAGCGGCCCAAACCCTCTACCCGGATGCGGTGTATATTGCGGCTCGCGATCGCATCGGTCTCACCACCCTCCGCCAACGCCTCAGCGAACTCGTCACCCAGGTTTAAGGGGTGTTCCTTTCCCCTTCACGCCCAAAGCTCCTGCACATTCAGCGTAAAACCCGGTAAGATACCTTCTCCCGACAACGAGATAGGACGTTCTAGCACCTCAACCGCTTGCCCAGGGCGATAGATTTCCACCCGCTTGTTTTGCGGGTCAATCAGCCAGCCAAGCTCTGTGCCATTCTCAAGATATTCCTGCATCTTGGCCTGTAAGCTTGTCCGGCTGTCCGTCTTGGATCGCAGTTCCACCACAAAATCCGGACACAGGGGCACAAAGCCCTCTTGCTGCTCTGGAGTGAGGCTATCCCAACGCTCTTGGCGCACCCAGGACAGGTCAGGGGAACGAATCGCGCCACTGGGGAGGTCAAAACCCGTTGAAGAGTCAAAAATTCGACCAGAGCTACGGCTTACCTCGCGCCAGATTCCCAGTTGAATGATGAGGCTGGCATTGCGATCGCCCGTATTTCCGCCGGTGGGTGGGTTCACGATTAATTCTCCAATTGCCGTTCGTTCGAGGTGTAGCTCACGGTTCGCAGCGGCTAAGGCTGCAAACTGTTCCCGCGTCACCTGCAATATCAGTTGCTCCGGGAGTTGTAGAGATAACGATTGAGAGCGGGTGTGTACCATTGGACTAACCTGACGCGACTCAGTTACTTTTTCATTGTATAGATGCGGCGCTTGATATCGCTCAGGATGGATCAAGTCCCAAAAAATTCGGAAGGCTGGGTGCGATCGCCTCAGAGCTAGCCAAAATCCCGTATGATATCGTCGGATTATGCTCAATGGCTGCCCTATTTCCGGTTGAAACTCATCCCAGCACCATGTTTGAAAATCGTTCTTCTCTGAATTGGGTTCGCTATCAATTCGGACTACGCCCCGCCCACACGGAAACCTCTCCAGCCGAACGCGCCGCCCTTGTCGAACTTGCCACCGATAAAACCTGTTTAGCCGAAATCGGCGTTCACGAAGGGGTGACGGCTCGCCAACTGACTCAGGTGATGAGCAAAAGCGGTGTGTATTATGCGATCGATCCCTATTTTCCCGGCAAATTGGGGATTAATTTTCACCAGTGGATCGCCCAGCGGGAAGTGAACGATACGGCCGCCGGCCGGGTGGTGTGGGTGCAAAAAACCGGGGTCGAAGCAGCTCAGGAGATCCCGTCGGTGGATTTTCTGTTTATCGATGGGGATCATTCCTACGCGGGGTTAAAAGGAGACTGGGAAGCGTGGCGATCGCACCTCCTGCCGGGTGGCATTGTCGCCCTCCACGACACCAGAGGCGGCCGTCACGCCTGCCAACAGTATATGGAAGAGGTGATCTGCCACGATCCCGAATTCCGCCCAGTGCGCGAAGTGGAGAGCCTGACCGTGTTTGAACGGGTTGCCCCCACCTCCTCACCGGCTTAATTCACGCCAGGGGCGGGGCATTGGTAGCCCGATTCAACGGTATCAAAAATGGAAACGCGCCAGAATTCTCCAAAACGTAGCGCACAATAGAAACGTCACTCTTCCAGGTCGGGAAATCTTATGAAAAATCGTTTCTTTGCAGCGATCGCGCTCACGGGTTTATTCCTAACATTGCCCCTCGTCACTCTGCACGCGCAAACGGAATCAGAACCCGATGGTTTAGCGATCAGTGAAGGGTTTATTCCGGACACGCTCCCGGTGTCTGATGCTCCCTATAGTGAAGACGATCGCGTCATCATTGGCGAAGACAATCGCGCCCCTGTGCTAACCACCGCCTACCCCTACTCCACCATTGGCCGGATTGATTGGGTGTTGGCCGATGGTCGCAGTCTTGGCTACTGCACTGGCACGCTGATCGGGCGATCCGCATAGGCTTTGACTTCCGCAGGCTTCCAGCGCCTGCCGATCCCTGGCACGCTGATCGGGCGCGATTTAGTGCTGACAAACTCCCACTGTTTGACCCATCCTCTCACCGAGAATGTGGTCAATCAACGGCAATACCGACGGGGACGCGAAAAAATCGTCTTCAAGCCTGCCATGATTCGCGGCGTTGCCCCTGCCGCAGCCGAAGTGGTCACCTTTGAATATGGCTGGGGCGAAAATCCCGGCGCAGCATCCGCAGATTGGGCTATTCTCAAGCTCGATCGCCCCTTGGGGGATACGTTCGGCTATCTGGGTTGGGTGGATTTGGACTTTACGCAGCAGCAGGTGGTAAATGCAGTCGATGGCAAAATCCGGATCGCGGGCTATGCCGGGGATTTCCCCACCGCGCAGTTACGCGAATTTGGCGAAGCGGGCGATACTGCCGGACAACATGATGGTTGCAGCATCATTGAAGGCCACGATCGCGGTCAATTAGCCGGGTTAATCTTCCATGCCTGCGATACCAACCCCGGCTCATCCGGTAGTGCTTTGATCGGGCATTGGTCGGATGGTGTCTATGTGGTGCTCGGTCTCCATGCGGGGGCAAATCAACTCAACCGCGAGATCGACCTACCGACGGGCGATCGCTCCCGTGCCCTGAATCGCGCCGTTCAGGTCAATCAATGGGCCGGGACAGCCGCTCGAATGTCGCAAGACTGAATAGCATTAGCCAGGGTAGTTAGGACATTCAGAGACTCTAGAACAAGGGGCTTAAGCCCCTTGCCTTCTCCCTTGCGTAAGTCCTGCCATTGTAGTGACCGTCAGGGCACAACGTTGACGCTCGGTTACGGTTTCGGCAACAGGCTGCACGGTTACGAAGGGCTTGGGCTAGGCTGGGGGCGTATTTTGAGCAGTTTGGGAGTGTAGCTCATGCCTTTTCAATTTCGCGGATTGCTTGCTCAAAGGGAATGGCTTCATCAGCAGTTTGTTTGGCGGTGTCGTAGACACGAATATCTGCAAGGTCTTCAAGTTCATCTAGCAAACGGGTGGCAATGCGATCTTGTTCCTGAGTCGGGAGTTGTTGCAGTGGCGCGATCGCGGCTTGAAGTAGTTTGGTCATGGGGTAATGGGGGCTAAACGATACCTGACCATTTCGACTGGTCTGGTTACGGTTTTTGAAACGTGTTTATCGTTGCGGGAAGGCTGGGTTAGACTGAGGGCGTTTTTTGAGTCGTCCGAACTAAAATCGGTTTAGGACTGATTGCATTATTTTGGAGATTTACCCCCATGACTCAACTGCTTGAAACAGCCTGGTCTCAGGTCAAAACATTGCCGGATGAGCAACAGGATATGATTGCTGCGCTGATTCTGGCAGAGATTGCGGCGGAGGCACGTTGGGATCAAGCATTTGCCCAGTCTCAAGATACGTTGGCGGCGTTGGCGGCTGAGGCAATGGCGGAATATCACGCGGGGCAGACGCAAGTTTTAGATCCAGAAACGTTGTGAAGTCTCGCACCACTGCCAAATTTCGGAAGGCGTTGGCAGCGTTACCGCCCCAGGTTCGAGAGCAGGCGCGTCAGGCGTATCGGCGGTTTTCACAAGATCCGGGGCATCCCAGTTTAAGATTCAAGCGGGTTCACACCTCTTTGCCGATTTATTCTGCAAGGATCAATCGGAGTTATCGGGTGGTGGGGCAGCGCGATGATGAAACGATGATTTGGTTTTGGGTCGGGGATCATACGGAATATGAGCAATTGTTGTCACGGATGTAGCAGTTTTTGAAACGGGGCTGAGGGTTCAAGAGGGTGTGGGTTAGACTGTGCCCATCGTTTTTGTAGTTGTCGAGGTGGTGGTGGTGTCGGGTTTCGCGATCGCACCTCCTCCCCGGCGCGATCGTCACCCTCCACGACACACGCGGCGGCCGCCACGCCTGCCAACAGTACATGGAAGAGGTGATCAGCCATGATCCCGAATTCCGCCCGGTGCGCGAAGTGAAAGTCTGACAGTATTTGAACGCCTGGCTCCCGCCTCCTCGCTGGGTTAGTTCACTTCAGGGGCGATTAACCGTCAGGGTGTAACGTTGATGCTCGGTTACGGTTTCGGCAACAGGCTGCCCGGTTACGAATGGACTGGGCTAGACTGGGGGCGGTCTTTCACATGGGGCGAGTCTGGCGATGCGGGGATTAAGTGGTTTTTTCGGTGCAATGGTGTTGGCGGGTGTGGTGGCAGCGGAGGGTCTCGCGGTTTCTGCACCCCCCGCACCGCTGCGGTTGTCGGATTTCTCGCATCACACTGATTTCCCCTTAGAATCTGAGTTGCCCCGTGAAGGGTTGATGGCGCAGGGAAATCCGGGGAGTGAGGCGGAACGACTCTTTAATGAAGGATATGCGCTGTTTCAGGAGGGGACGGCGGCATCTCTGCAAGGTGCGATCGCAAAGTTTGAAGCGGCGATTCCCCTGTATCAAGCCGAAAGAAATCCCTTTGGGGAAGCATTCACACGATTAGTTTTAGGTCGAGTTTATGATGATTTAGGCTTTAAATCGGAAGCATTAGAATCCTACGAAAAATCCCTCACGATCTGGCAAGACCTCGCCCAACAAACCAGCGGCGAAAACCTACAAACTGTGCAGCGATGGGAAGCCACGACGCTCACTAACATTGGAGCAGTCTACGACTCCCTAGGAGAAAAGAGCAGGGCGCTAGAGAATTACGAGGAAGCCTTACCCCTGTTAAGAGCGGTGGGCGATCGCGGCGGGGAAGCGACGACGCTCAATAATATCGGAGGGGTCTACAACTCCCTAGGAGAAAAGAGCAGGGCGCTAGAGTATTACGAGCAAGCCTTACCCCTGAGACGGGCGGTGGGCGATCGCGGCGGGGAAGCGACGACGCTCAATAATATCGGAGGGGTCT
>CAZCWE010000146.1:0-4174 GCA_964502285.1 uncultured Spirulina sp.
GCTTGGTCGAGGTTGTCTTTTAGGTTCGTGGTGAGGATGGCGAGGCCTTGGTAGGTTTCCATGCGTTGGAGCAGGTAGCTGACCTCAATATTGGCGTGGCGATCGTGGCTGTCTTTGACCTGAGTTCGCTTGCCAAACAGGGCATCGGCTTCGTCAAAGAGCAAGATCGCGCCGCCCACTTCCGCCGCATCGAAAATGCGCCGCAAATTCTTTTCCGTTTCGCCAATAAACTTACTCATCACCGCACTGAGATCAATGCGAAATAGATCTAATTGCAGTTCATTAGCGAGAATTTCGGCGGCGGTGGTTTTCCCCGTGCCGCTTGCCCCGGCAAAAAGGACGCTTAAGCCGAGGCCGCGCTGACTTTTTCCGGAAAAGCCCCACTGTTGATAGACCTTAGCTTGTTGGCGCACATGGGTGGTGATTTGGTGGAGAATGGCGGTTTCGCGTTCGGGCAAGACGAGATCATCCCAGGTGGACTGGATTTCAATGCGCTGGGCGAGGGCTTCGAGTTGGGGGCGGGCTTGGCGGCGGCAGAAGTTCCAGAGGCGATCGCGCTTTTCGGGGTTGCTGGGGGTGGATTCACCTTGAACCGTGGCGCAGGCGGTGCGAATCATCGCCGCTGAGAGGCGAAATTGTGAGGCGAGTTGCGCGAGAATGTGGCGCGATTCGTCATCCTCCGGGGGCCAAGCTTGGTGCCATAGTTTTAATTGCTCGGCATACAGCAGGCCCTCCACCTCAAAGGTCATCACAGCGGGATGGGACAAACTCAGGCGGGTTTCTGTGCTGACGAGCACGGGAACATTGACCGTTTCTAAAAAGGCATCGATCAGGGGGGGACGGGCACGCTCTGCGGTGAGTGGGAATGATTGGGCATCCACAATTAATAGACTGGGGTTGAGGGCATACCATCGCTGCCACCGCAGGATCAGACGCTGGAGATCGGCGCGATCGCTGGGAATCGCATCACTGGGCAGGCGATACAGCGAGAGACCGAGGTGTTGGCTGACGTGGGCGGCGATCGCCGTTTGGATCGTGGTGTGCGTGCCGCAGAGTTGAATCAGGGGCGGGGTCGTTGCGATGGTGCTGAGCACCGCCACAATTTGCGCGCTGATCTGGAGATGGGAGGGTTGGAGCGGGTCGGCCGATGGGTCAGCAACGGGAGTGCAGACGCTAGTGAGGACGGGATCATGGTAGGGCTGATCCATCAGATAATGGAGGATCGCCTCGTCAATTTGCAGCCGGGCTCGGGGAATTTCGGGGGTATCAGCAATGTGGAGCAGTTGCCAGCGGCGGAGGGGGCGATGATTCAGAATCGCATCCCAATGGGGGTCGGGGAAGCACTGACAGGCGAGTTGAAAGGTGAGGTAGGGGGTTTCGGTACTGTTGTGGGCGATCGCCAACAGATTCGGAAAATCAGGAGAGAGGGCCTGACCCGCACAACACAGGAGCATTGCCCCTTCAAACCGCGATAATTGCAAGGTTGCGCCGAGGGTTTGGAGGGTGGGAACGGCTTGCATGGCCTGATCTAACGTCTGAGGCGCGATCGGGTCATCGATCGCTGTGTCTTGGATTTGGGCGATGTAATGGTTGATCAGGGTGCGGATGATGGCGATCGCCTCCATCAGCGCATCGATGGAACTGGGGTGTTGGGAATGATCGGGTAAACGGGTCATAACAGTGGCACAGTGGAGCTTCACATCCGGGCAATACGATCGGGAAGCAAGACTGGCACGCGCAACCTCAACCCTTAGGGCAAACTATATCATCCGTCTTGAACATTCTTTGTGCTGAAAACAGGCTAGGTATCGCCCGCGCCCCCACAATCCCCCCTGTTTTCCAGGGCCATGACGGGGAGGCGAGGTGTCGATGTCTGCAAAGCGGAAGCATCGGTGCGGAGGCACGCCTGCTGCAACATCACACAGGCCAGAGTAGCCGGGAGGGGACGAGACCAAAAATAACCTTGACCGTATTCACAGCCCAGGGTTTTGAGATAGTTCAATTGCGTGACATTTTCCACCCCTTCCGCCACCACCGTCATGCCTAAGTTATGGGCCAAGGTCATGATCGTTTTGACGATTTCGGACGCTTCGCCGGGGGATTGCATAGGTTGGATGAAGGAGCGGTCAATTTTGAGGGTGTCGAGGGGGAAATGGTGCAGATAACTGAGGGAGGAATAACCCGTGCCAAAGTCATCGATGCTGAGTTGTAGGCCGCGTTGCTTGAGGGCTTGGAAGGTGATTTGGGCAGTGTGGGGGTCTTCCATGATCGCCCCTTCGGTAATTTCGAGCTTGAGCAGGCGGGGGTTGATTTGGGTGTGTTCCAGGAGGGTGTCGATCTGCTGGAGGAAGTTGGGCTGGGTGAATTGTTTGGCGGAGAGGTTGATGTTGATGGTGATGTCCAGGTCAGCACCCCAGCGGTCTTGCCAGCAGCGCAGTTGGTGACAGGCTTCGGCCATGACCCACGCACCGATGTCCAGAATCAGGCGGGTTTCCTCGGCGACGGGAATAAATTGATCGGGGGAGATCAGGCCGCGTTCGGGGTGATGCCAGCGGAGGAGGGCTTCAAAGCCGATCAGTTTACCGCTCTTGAGGCAGACGATGGGTTGGTAGGCGAGGGTGAATTGATTGTGTTCGATGGCGAGGCGGAGATCGGTTTCGAGTTGGAGCCGCTCCACGGCGGCGTTGTGCATGGCAGGGTTAAAGAGGGCGTAGTTCCCTTTGCCGTTGGCTTTGGCGTGATACATGGCGGTGTCGGCATCGCGCAGGAGTTCTTCGGGGTGGTGGTAGTGGGGATGGCTGAGGGCGATGCCGATGCTGGCGTTGGAGAAGATGGTGTGGTGGTCGATGGTGAAGGGTTGCTGGAAAAGGTCATGGATGCGTTGAGCGATCGCCACTACTTCGGTGTCGTGGTACAGGTGAGGAATCAACAGGGTGAACTCATCCCCTCCGAGGCGGGCCAGGAGATAGGACGGGTCGAGGACGTTTTGGAGACGGTGGGCGATCGCCACTAGGAGATGATCCCCCACGGTATGGCCGAGACCATCATTCACCATCTTGAAGCCGTCGAGGTCGAGAAAGAAAACGGCAAAGGCGGCGGTGGGGTCGGCTTGGTAGGCGTTGATCGAGTCTTGGAGGCGATCGCAAAAATAGGCGCGATTCGGGAGATCCGTCAGGGTGTCGTAAAACGCAAAGTGGGCCAGTTGAGTTTCAGCCTGTTTGCGATCGGTAATATCCGTCACCATCCCCAACACCCCCAGATAGTCCCCCGCTTCATTCACCAGGGGACTACTGGCAATCAACGCCCAAAAATCCGTACCATCCCGCCGCTTAAACAGAAAATCATGGCTCTCCACCGTGCTCTGCTGTAGAGCGGTGAACGGCTGTTGAGCAGCGGCGCGACTGTCGGCCGCCATGAAGTCAAAAAACGACCGACCGATCATTTCGTCCGGGGTATAGCCCAACATCTCGGCCATCTGGGTATTGACGAAGCTCGTGAGGTTCAATTCATCAAGAATCCAAATCCCCTCGGCGGCCGTTTCCACAATGCGGCGATATTTCGCTTCGCTGGCCTGAAGGGCCAGTTCGGCCTGATAGCGTTGGGTGACATCGTTTTGAATCCCCACAAAGTGGGTCACCTCCCCTTGGTCATTAAACACCGGAGCGATAAACAGTTGATTCCAAAAGGGTGTGCCATCCTTGCGATAGTTGCGCAGCGTCACGGCACAATCTCGCTGGTCACGGATTGCATCCCGGATGATTTGGATGGCTTCGGGTTGGGTGTCGGGGCCTTGGAGGCGGGCGCAGTTCTGCCCCAGGATTTCGGAAACCGGGTAGCCGGTCATTCGCTCAAACGCTGGGTTGGCGTAGATCACCGGGTTGTCGGCTTGGGTCGCGTTGGTGAGGATGACTCCGTTATGGCTGGCCGAGATGGCGCGTTCCATTAACCGGAGGCGTTCGTCGGCCTGTTGACGGTCGATCGCTGTGGATAATACGTGGGCGATCGCCTGTAAAAAATGCGTATCATGCTCCGTAAACGAGCGCGGCTGATCCGAATGAACCCCAAACACCCCAAACGCCCGTTGGCCCCTCGGCCCCGCAATCATCACATTCACCCCCGCCTGAATCTGATGCTCCTGCAACAGCGGCGTGATCCCAAATCGCGTTTCCGTCTG
>CAZCWE010000146.1:4184-6018 GCA_964502285.1 uncultured Spirulina sp.
GCACTCATCACCGTTTGACCCGCTGCCTGCCGCCAGCCCTGCCCCGCCCGGAGCAAAAACGCCTGCTGACTCTCCACCTGTTCTAAGACATAGCCAAACTGCACCCCTAGGGTTTGGGTGGCAAGGCGCACCGCTGCGTCCATGAGGCAGTTGAGATCCGCCGCTGCGAGGGCCTTTTGTCCCAGCTTGGCGACGATCGCCTGTTGATGCAAACGGGCGTGCAGTTGGTGATAGGCTTGGTCGCGATCGCGCAACGATGCCTGATGCGCCGTCACATCTCGCACCACCACCACCACCTCTAGCCCCTGCACCGCACTAAAGCGGGCTTCATAATCTCGGAGTTGCCCCGCCTGGGGAGCCTGATAGGTGAGGGTTTGCACCGTCTGCGTGCTCAGTGCCAGGGCGATCAGCGTGCTCACCTCCGCTGCTAGTTCCTCCGGTAACACCTGCTGCATCGACTGCCCCACCCATTGCTCGGCCAGGAAGCCAGTCTGATCCTGCGCCGGATAGGCCGCCACAATCGTGCCATCCTCCTGACACCGCAGAATCAAATCCGGCAACGCCGTGAGCAGCAATGTTTCCGTCGCTGGGGCTGCTGGCGTGACATCCTCAACCCGCAACCACAGTCGCTCTGGGGTGGCGGTGCGCACCGGATGCCATTGGAGCCAAAAGGAATGCCCCTCGGCATGGGTATGACGGGTTTTGAAGGGGGCGATCGCATCACCCCGTTGCCATGCCTGGAGAACGTTGAGAATGATCGGCTGCGTTTCGGTGTCGCTCAGGGTGAGAAGCGATCGTTGACCCAGAGCTTGGAGCGGATAGCCAAACTGCAAAACCCAAGCCCCATTTAGATAGTAAAACTCTCCCCGTGGGGTCACAACTGCCCAAAGATCACAAGATTTATCAAACAACGTTTGCAGGTCTGTCCGGGGGATCAGATCCGGTACAGTGAACCGTTCTGTGACGGCATCACTACGTAATTTCACCCAAAACGAAATCCCAAAAAGGAGGAGAAAACTACCAGGGATCATCGTAAACGCCACAAGGTCTTCACTCATCTGACCCAAGGCGAGGATTAATAATCCCACAAATGTTGCTGCGCTGATGAGTATTATCCAACCTCGCAGCGTAGCAACCACTCTATCAGTTGATTTTAGAAAGGGTGAGCAAGGGTTAATCATACTGGGGATGGTTGAGAACGCTTTTTGGATAACGCTTTTAGTACATTCTAGGGGAAATATTAAGCCTAGTGAGGTGTCTCATGTAGTTCTTTTACATAATATTTATTTTTGTAAAATTGCCAGGAATGAACGGGTTTTTATACCACAAAATTCGCCGAAAACTGTAGGGACGTTGGGAGTGAATTTTGTCCTAGGATCTCTGCAATCCCCTGTCACACTAGGATGTCAGTCTCGATGCGAAAATGATTCACCAGACTGAATGGGGCGTCAATATCATAAAAAAGAGAGTTTAAACAATAAAAAAATCTAAAATCAGAAGAACAACCAAGCCTATCTTTTGCCCCTCGTGACGCTTATTCTTGAATGTCCCTAGAATCTTGGCGATAGTCAGCACTCAATTTTGATGAAGAAGTGTAATGGCGGTGGATAAACGGGGATGAATTCTCGAAAAAACGGTCACATCGGCATGAATCGACTGGGACTCAGTGGGCGGCTGGTGCATCTCTACTTGGGCCTGTTACTGAGGCCCAAGAGAGAGGATCAAGGTCTCATGCTTCCTCTCGCCGATTCCCCCCAGCCCCCCTTAAAAAGGCAACTGCTGATCTCAGTACAAGACAAAAAATCTGGTTTGGGCTGAAACCCCTGATGATTTT
>CAZCWE010000146.1:6028-7285 GCA_964502285.1 uncultured Spirulina sp.
CCCACGCCATCAAAATCGATAGTCTTTCAACGTTTGTCCTGTACTGAACTTGTCGAAAGAGGTTTGGGGTGAGGGCTTCGACACCCTTAAAAATCAAATTGACTTTGGATCGAGAGGATGAATACATCATCGTTGGCTTCGTTTTGGTTGAGGGCGGGGAGCCAGATTAAGCCGGGAATGATCCGAATCCGGTCATTGAGTTGATAGCGGTAGGCGGCTTCAATATGCCAAACGTTATCGGTGTCGAAGAGGGGGACGCGAGAGCCCGCGACTTCTAAGCTGCGCAGGGTGGGTTCGCTGCCGACGAGGAGCATTCCCATGTTGCCGGGTTTGCCGAGGTCGGGGAAGGAGAGGGCGATCGCATAGTTCCAAATGTCGCTATCGCCCGCCTCAATTAACCGCGCTTTCGTCAGTCCGACCCAACCGGACAGGGCGAAAAAGTCGCTCGGCTGCACCATGGCTTCGATGCCGTAGGAATTACTGACCACGGGGGTGTTGAGGGTGGTGTCGGCGAAGGGCAGGCCCGCGTTGGCGTTGAGGGCGAGGGGGATCAGGTTCGCGGCGAAGGAGCCTGTGGCCGTGCCGCTGCCGCCGAAGCGAAATTGATTAGCGGTGCTGTAGGCGTGAACGAAGGAGAGGCCGAGTTTGGCGCGATCGCCCCCAATCACCACCTGGCCCAAGGCCGAATAATTGCCATTTACGAACCCTCGATCAGGCGTACCCGCCTGATTCGCCAGATAGCCCAGATCCACCCGCAGCCCATCACTGAGGCGAACATTCAACCCCACCCCGGAGCCATCGCCACCAATGCCATAGATCGGATTGCGTTGTGCAAACCGAGACAGGGCAATGCTGCCTGTGTCTTCGTCATCGAGGTACGGGTTCACCGTGTCGGCGTAGCGATAGTGCGATCCTCCTGTGCCGAAAATGCTCAATTCGGCCCGTTCGCTGAGGGGGAAACTGTAGCTGAGAAGATCGATATAAACGTTGCTGCTGTTGCGGTTGACGCTGCTGCTGTCCATGGCAAGGCGGCCATCGTTGCTGAAGAGGAGATTGGCCGGATTGTCGCCGCCGGTGTTGCCGCTGTCGGCAAGGACGGGGGCGTTGTTGCTGCCGACGAGACGGGTGCGGAGGCGATCGCGCCCTGTAAAACTGGTGAGCAGTTCGATCCGGGCGCGGTGATCACGCAGCTCAACGAGGAGCACGGGATCGTCGATCTGGGACGCGAGAGCGGGACGCCGAAGGTCGGCGACGTGG
>CAZCWE010000146.1:7295-9232 GCA_964502285.1 uncultured Spirulina sp.
CTTTTCGATGGCGGCGGCACTGCGGGTAATGTTGCTCACCGTATCGCCGCCAAATTCGTCATTAAACGCAAAGGTGACATCGCCGCTCAATTTTGTTGTGGTGGAAAATTGGCTGGCTTCGAGTTCTTGCACCCGCGCTTCCATACCGTCCACCCGACCCCGGACGATCGCCAATTCTGTATTAAACTCGCGAATCAGTTGATCAATCACCGCCATATCTTCCGGTAAAATCCCATCCGCAGTGCGTTGAGCCACGAGGCGCTCGATCTGTTGCAAGCAGGCATTGAGGGCGGCGGCAAACTCGTACCGGGAGAGGGCGCGATCGCCCCGAAAACTACCATCGGGATACCCCGCTAAACAGTCGTAGTTGCGCACGAGTTGATTCAAGGCACTGTAAGCCCAGCTATCGGGAAACACATCTTGAAACTGCGACACAGCCGGAGTTTGGGCGCGGGCAGCGACGGGATTTACCAAAAACGCCCCACTCAAGAGGGCAGCAGCAACGACTTTAATCATGATTTAGTTGGGCAAGGTGTGATCAATCATAGTCCCCCATTTTGACAACGGAGGATGCTTAACAACGGGTCAGCATCAATACCCAACTCTTTCAACTCCGATTACTCCAGCCCGGACTCCATTTCGGCATACTGCGCGAATGCACAGGCGCGTCAGGTGCTTGGATGCTCTGCAAGGTGGCACTAACACCCCACGTTATAGTTGAAAGAGCGATCCTACTGGGTAAGACGCGATGATTGTTCGAGCCAAGTCTCAATCCACCCCGATGCTCCTTCAACTACCTCAAGGGCTAAGGCTGCACGTTACCCCTGAGCAGTTTGCGGCGATTGCCGCGATCAATCGTGACTTAAGACTAGAGAGAACCGCAACGGGACTATTAATTGTGAATCCACCCACAGGTAGTGAAGCTGGACACCGTAACTTCAGCCTCATTGCTCAGTTAGCCCACTGGTGCGATCGCCATGAAGCTGCGGGCATCGCATTTGATTCCTCCACAGGGTTTACATTGCCGAACGGAGCCATTCGCTCTCCCGATTTATCTTGGGTGCGTCGCGATCGCTGGGAGGCACTGACCCCAGCGCAACGAAAAGGGTTTGCGCCGCTTTGTCCTGATTTTGTGGTGGAATTGCGATCGGAGACAGACACGCTCAACGATCTGCAAGCCAAGATGCAAGAATACCTTGAAAATGGTGCTCAATTGGGCTGGTTGATTGATCCAAAACATCAGCGAGTGGAAATTTATCGTCCCAATCAAACGGTTGAGGTGTTAGAGCATCCGAGTTGCTTATTGGGGGAAGATATATTACCGGAATTTATGCTGACCTTAAAACGTATTTGGGCATCAGATTAGTGGAAAGGTCACCCCTAAACTCGAATCAACCGCCTTCGCTGTGGTCTAAACCTGCTTCTCGTTACTGAATATAGCCCAGGACTCCATTCAGGAATGATGCGTGTTGGGGTCAGAAGGTGCGATCCATTCATCACTGGGCCACATCCTGCGTCGGCAATGCAACATCTTCGTACACGAGCGAAAACGGACAGTCAAGACCCACACTGGTGAGCGTGGGCGGCTCAGATTCCTCCTTGCTGTAGGTGGTGAGTTCCCATTTACCGCGATCGTTGAGGCGATAGCATTCCACTTGCGGCGCATCGGGTGTAACGAGGCAATATTCTTGAAGGGAAGGGAGGCGGCGGTAATGATAGAATTTGCGACCCCGATCTTTAGCCTCCGTGCCGGGGGAAAGCACTTCGATGATCAATTTGGGATGTTGAATCTGTTGAGTGGCGTTGAGATCGCGGCGATCGCACGTCACAGCAATATCCGGATAGACGTAGACAGTCTCGTTAATTTGCAGTTTGGCATCCGCCATAAAGACTTTGCAGTTTTTGCCCCGGAGGTGGGCTTTGAGGGCAGTCGCAAG
>CAZCWE010000147.1:0-9232 GCA_964502285.1 uncultured Spirulina sp.
TTGATTGAGGATCGCTAGATCCCAAGGGTGGGGGACTCACGAAAAATTAACCCTCAAAATTAGCCCTTACGGTGGGAACCCTTGCGGACAACACGTACAATGGAAAGGCCATAATGAACATTCACCCCGCGTGATGCGGATCTCCGTGCTCGCCTCGTCCTGTCGTGCTGTCGCTAAGAATTTTGAACTTCATCCTGAGTGAAACCCAAAAGTGGTGCAGTTTGATCACAATGGTACTGAGGGTGTTTTCAAAATCAACACCATTCTCACCCCCCCGTTGATCCGCCCTTGCCTAACCTGCACCCCTCACCCTAATCAAAGTGATTATGTCCGAGCAACAACCACGATTCAAAGTTAAATTCTGGGGAGTGCGGGGCAGCATTCCCTGCCCAGGGGCTGAAACCGTGCGCTACGGCGGCAATACGCCCTGTGTGGAAATGCAGGTGGGGGGTGAACGTCTGATTTTTGATGGCGGGACGGGGTTACGGGTGCTCGGACAGTCCATGCTCGGCCAGATGCCGATGGAAGCCCATATTTTCTTCACCCATACCCACTGGGATCATATTCAGGGGTTTCCGTTTTTTACACCGGCCTTTGTGGGGGGCAATCGGTTTCATATCTATGGGGCGGTGGCTCCCAATGGGGCGACGATTAAGCAACGCCACCATGATCAGATGCTCCACCCCAATTTTCCCGTGCCGATCCAGGTGATGCAGGCGGAATTGTGTTTCCATGATTTGGAGATTGGCGAAACGTTTCAACTCGGAGAGGTGGCGATCGCCAATGCCCGCCTCAACCATCCCGGCGAAGCCGTGGGCTATCGCGTCATGTGGGAAGGCCTCAGCGTTGCCTATGTGACGGACACCGAACATTATCCCGATCGCCTTGATCCCAGTGTGCTTTTCCTCGCCGATCATGCCGATGTGCTGATTATCGATGCCTGCTACACCGACGATGAATACCACAATCCCAAGAGCAGCAAAGTAGGCTGGGGCCATTCCACCTGGCAAGAAGCGGTAAAAGTAGCCAAAGCCGCCCAGGTAAAGCAACTGATTATCTTCCACCATGATCCCCTCCACACCGATGATTTTCTCGATGATATCGGGGCCCAAATTCAAGCGGTGTTTCCCGGTGCAACCCTCGCCCAAGAAGGCAAAACCATCGAACTGATCCCCACATCGGTTTAATCCCTGCGCCCCAGGGAGCCCGGCAGTCCCGGCAAATTTCGTTTACCATAGAGCCAAACGGTAGATTGGTGCGCATTTCGCCCTTCATCCAAGATATCCATCATGCCTGGTTTTGGTCATCTCGTTCAAAAAGCCTTCTATCTCGGTGTCGGCCTTGCCTCCTATGCAGGGGAAAAAGCCGGGACACAATTCCAAGAACTCCGCAAACAAGCCCAACTGCTCGCCGATGAAATGGTCAAACGGGGCGAACTGCAAGCCGAAGAGGCGGGTAAGTTCGTCGATGACCTGATTCAACAGGCCCAGCGCACTTCGGTGACGGATGGCCAAGACCCAACCCCGCCGCCGCCACCGTCCGGGCCCCGCCCCATCGAAATCCTCGACGCGGAAGAGGACGACCCCAACGACCCCCATACCGAACACCTCCGCCAACAGGTGCAAGCCCTCCAAGACGAATTACGACGACTGCAAAACCTGGACTAGGTCTCATCTCTCCTCTGAATCGCTATGAATGATTGGACAAAAGAATTTTGGACATTTTGCACGGATGTGGCAACGGAGATCGAGGAGGCGGTGCAGGAGATCACCACAGCAGCCACAGACCTGACCCAAGAGTTGAGTGAGTTGCAACCGGAGGATTGGGAAACCTGGATGAATACTCTCTGGGCGGATCTCACTGAGCCGGAGGATTGGTCGAGTTGGCTTCAGGATGATGATGCGATCGCGCCCTTTCCCTCGCTGCATTGGGTCGCGCCGCCGCCCACCTGCCAAGGCTGTCAGCACTACCACGGCCATGTTTATAATAAAAACCTGCTAGTCTGTGCGCTGCATCCCTACGGCAAGGGCGATACCCATTGCCCGGATTGGGAAGGGCCGCAGTCCTAGTGTCACCCCTGCGATCTGCTGAACTGCAAGGCATTGTCATGACCCAAACCGATTCTTCTCGCTCTGCGCCGGAGGTTAAATACGGCGAACGTGAAATTGAACAGGGTTCGTTAATCACGTTTCCCAACCCTCGCCCGGGCCGCCGTTTCACGATCCAGATTTCCCTGCCGGAATTTACCTGTAAATGTCCGTTTTCGGGCTATCCGGATTTTGCGACGATTGAAGTCACCTATGTGCCGGATCAGCGGGTGATTGAATTGAAGGCGATGAAGCTGTATATCAACAGCTACCGCGATCGCTACATTTCCCACGAGGAAAGCGTTAATCAAATTTTGGATGATTTTGTTGCCGCCTGCGATCCCCTGGAAATGACGATCAAGGGTGATTTCACCCCCAGAGGCAATGTCCACACCGTGGTTGAAGTCACCCACACAAAATAAGCCCGACGGAGCTGCAATCCATTGCATCCCCCGTGCGCCGGGGGAATGGTAGCGGAGGATCACTAATTTTCGGGCTTGAGGGGGATGGAGAAATAAAACGTACTGCCAACCCCTAGGACGCTTTCGACCCAGATTTCGCCCCCGTGGCGACGGATGATTTCCCGGCAGATGGGGAGGCCGAGGCCCGTGCCGCCTTTTTCCCGTGAGTCCGAGGCATCAACTTGTTGAAACCGCCCGAAAATCGCCTCGCATTTATCTGGGGGGATGCCGCGGCCTTGGTCGTGGACGGAAAAGACGACTTGGTTGGGATGGGGAACGATGTTGACCCAAATGGTGCGATCGCGCTCTGAAAACTTGATCGCATTACTGATTAAGTTGGTGAGGGTTTGCAGGATTTGATCGGGATCGACCCAGACATAGACCGGGAAGGTGGCATGGAGCGGCTCACTGTCGTTGGGGAGAGGATAGCGGGCGAAGGCATTTTGGTTACATTCGAGGCAGAGGGTGAGGTTTTGCTGTTCGGCCATGCTGACCATGGCTTGGGCGGCTTGCTGAATCAATTCGAGGGCATCGCAGCGCCGCCGCAGCAGCTTGATCCGCCCGGATTCAATCCGTTCGAGGTCGAGAATGTCGTTGAGCAGACGGGTGAGGCGATCGGTATTGCTGACGGCGATATCTAGCATTTGTTGGCCTTTGCTCGACAGGTCGCCTAAACGGCCCGTGGCGAGGAGGCCGAGAGACCCCCGGATCGAGGTGAGGGGGGTGCGCAGTTCGTGGCTGGCGATGGAGATGAATTCATCTTTCATCTGTTCAATGGCTTTGCGCTCGGTGATGTCCATCAGGGAGAGGAGATAGGCGGTGTGGCCATACCAATTGATCTCCACCGATCGCATTTCCACCACACATTGTTGCCCTTGGGGATGGATCAGGCAGATTTCACTGCGATCGCCGCTGGGAATCGGAATCCCTAGCTCAAAATCAAGCAGGTCGTCAACGGGTCGCCCAAACAGATCGGTGGCGGCCGCATTGGCAAAATTGATCCGCCCATCGCGATCGCACACCACAATCCCGTAGGCATTGCTTTGAATGACGCGATGGAGTTGCGCTTCACTGTCCCGTAGGGCGATTTCGGCTTTGGTGCGCTCGGCAATTTCAAGTTGCAATTCTGCCGTGCGTTCCGCGACCCGTTCTTCGAGATGGTTGAGAAATTCCGCTTGGGACACCGCAATCCCCAATTGATCCGCCAAGGCGGTGAGGAGGTCGATTTCGTCGGACTGCCAATGGTGGGGGGTTTGACATTGCTGGACGAGAATACTGCCCCAAAGACTTTGTTGGACAAAAATGGGCATCAAGAATTGCGATCGCACCGGCTGATCGCCAAACCGGAGAATATGCTGCGGCGCTCCTGGGTATTGCTCCGTGTCATCGATGGCCAAGTACGGCGTGAGCAGATCCACACCCTGGGTTGGCATCGAGAACACCCCGCAGTCCAGGGAGGCCACCTCTGCGGCGGCGGATTCTTTAATGACTCGGCATTGCTGATCCGCGCTGCATTGCAAAATAGCGACGCGATCCGTTTGCAGAATTTGATGCACTTCCCAGACGGCGGTTTGGAGAATTTCATCGAGGTCGAGGGATTGGCGGATTTTGAGGGTGAGTTCGGAGAGGAGTTGCGATCGCTCATAGGCGTTTTTTAACTGTGTCTCCGCCTTCATCCGAGCCGTAATATCAATGCCTACCGACACCGCCGCCTGATTTTGTTGATATTTTTGGGCCACCACGAGATAAGACCGCTGCTCGTGATCCTTCACATCCACAGAAATCACACGAGATTGGGTCTGTTCCGACGACCGAAAGAGATCCCGCAACATCTGCTCAAAGGCATTCCCGGAGGCCAAGAACCCCAAGCGTTGCCCGGTAAAGTCCTGGGGCTGAACCCCAAAGGCACTGGCTAATTGATGATTTGCCCCCAGATAGTAGAGTTCCGACTGATCGCGATCCTGCTGGGAGGTTAACATCCCAATCCACGACACAAACCCCGGCACGGCATCCAGCACCGCTTGGAGTTGCTCTTTCGCCTGTCGAATGACCCGCTCTGATCGTTTTTGCTCCGTCACATCGTGGGCAATGCCTAAAATCTGCTCAATCTCACCGGTACTACTGAGCAGGGGGACATAGGTGACATTGAATGTTAAATCCCCCTGTTGCGGAATGGTGAGGGTGCATTCGGCGGCTTGCACTTGGCGACATTCCACCGCTTTTTCGAGCAGAGGCACGTAGACTTGGGTGATCATCTCCGGGAAAATTTCGCGATCGGTGCGCCCAATCATATCCTCGCGTCGCCCTCTGAGGGTTTGCAGGGCTTGGGTGTTGACGAAGCGGTAGCGGAGGTGGCGATCATAGATCAAGAACATATTGGGAATGTTATCGACGGCGAGGCGGAACCGGGCTTCGGACTTGGCGAGGTTGGCTTCGGCTTGAATGCGATCGCTGATTTCCGCCCGCAGGTTTGTATTCACCCGCCGCAACTGGGTCGTGCGCTCGATCACCCGCTGCTCCAACTCCGCAGCCAAGCTCTGCAACTCCTGTTCGGCCCGAATGCGATCGCTAATATCCCGCGCCACCCAGATCACCGATTGATTCGGCAGCGGCGAAATATTCGCCGCAAACCACACCGTCCCCGTTGGCAAGCGCAAGCAATATTCAAAATTAAACGTCAACTGCTCCGTCAGCACCTGTTGAATCGGCTGCCAAAACGTCGGTGCTTCCGACTCAAAAAACTGATCAAACGTTGCCGAGATCACCTCAGAGCTATTCTCAAACAAGCGACCATAGTTCGTCGGCATCACCTGCACCTGCTGACGCTCTGCATTGACCACCAGCACCAGATCCGTCATCGCCTCAAAAATACTGCGAATCTCTTGCTCACTTTGCTGCAACTTCTTCGCAATCAGACGGTCTTCCGTCACATCCCGCGCCACCCACACCACCGTATCCTCCGTCAGTGGAAAGAGACGCGCATCAAACCACAGCGGCTGATTATCATGGCTATATTCATATTCCACCTTCGTCATCTGCTGTTGATCCAACGTCGTTTGGATCGCCTGCTTTAAGCGATCGGCATTCGTCGGCATCATCTCATCCAAGGTCTTACCCAACAGATGCGTCGTCGCAAGCGTATTGATCGCCTGGGTCGGGGCAATTTTGCGACACCGGCCATCGCGATCGCGAATCAACACCAAATCCGTCATCGCCTGAAAAATAGCCCGCATCTCCCGTTCCGACGCAAGCAGCGCCTCTTGAGCCTGTTTTTGGGCATCGATGTTTTCCACCATCCCAAACACAAACTGCACCGCCTCATCCTGCACCGCCCCGCACAGGGTCATTCGCCCCCAAATCCATTGGCCATCCGCACGCCGATACCGCTGCTCCGTCTCATAACTCGCCAACCTCCCCTGTGAAATCATTCGCAATTTCTCCATGGTCATCGCCCGATCCGTCTCACTGAGAAAATCGAGGCAAGATAGTTGGTAAAGCTGAGAACTTTGATAGCCGAGAAAACGCTGAAACGTTTGATTTGTCTTGAGAATTTTGCCATCGGGCTGAGCCACAAAAATGCCCACCCCCGCATTCTCAAAAATCAGCCGAAATCGAGTTTCACTGGCCCGCAGCGCATCCTGCGCCCGCCGCAACCCCAAATGATGACTGACCCGCAACAACACTTCTTCGCGATGAAACGGCTTGGGAATATAGTCAATGCCCCCCACCTGAAACGCCCGGGCCTTATCCGCCGGATGATCCAACGCACTAATAAAAATCACCGGAATATGACACGTATTCGGGTCAGCTTTTAAATGCTCACAGACCGCAAATCCATCCATCTCCGGCATCATAATATCGAGTAGAATCAGATCCGGCTGCTTCGCTTGGACTGCCACTAACGCCGCCGCGCCACTCCGCGCCGCTCGCACTTGATAACCATGCTTCACCAAAATCCCGGTTAACAGCCGGAGATTGGCAGGCGTATCGTCTGTGACTAAAATATCCCCAGTGGAACTAGATGGTGCAGATATATTCATAGACTTTGATAACCAGACAATAATACCAGCCCGTGATTTCAGCGTGTTGAGGGCGTCTCCCCTGAGTCCCCAGCATTCAGGATAGGCATGAGCGAGGGCAATGCGATAATGTGGGCCGGGCTTGGGGGAGTCTGAACCATTTTAAAAAATCAGCAGTGAACTCATCTCGTCGCTAGGCCATCTGTAAATCGGTTGTTTATCCATCGGAGGCAGTGCGATCGCCGGACTCAAAAATTGAGATGCGTCAAGCACAACAAGGTTTTGTTTAAGATGAGGCGCAGTACGTTCCAAACCCTCAACCCTGACTACGTTTGACTCCATTGCTGTATTCTTCATCTTCCCACATTGCGCTGGATTCAGACTGTTTTGACTAAACAACCGATAACCATTTGAGGCGCAGATTCCAGTGCTACGACACACTGCCATGCCGCTTATCCGGGCCGAATTTCTGGGGACTCCTCCCAGCGTAATCGCACGTAATGGATAGACAGAGCCTGTCTGCGTGAGCCCCGCGACAGTTGATACCCTTCCCAACTTTTTCACAAGTAGCTCTTAAACTTCTGTATTGAAATAAAAACTTACATTTCAGTTTATATCTGCTGCGCGACTGACTCTGGTTAGATTCACTGAGGGTATGATGTCGATGGCTACTATATTTAAAAAACCTGAATTGGTTATGAACTCTCCGTCTCCTCAACATTTTTATTCTCTTCTCAGTGAAGATCTCAGCCCCGCAACGGCTGAAATTAGCCATGAACTCAGAACGCCCTTAACCTCGATTCGCGGAGCATTGGGGTTACTGCTCAGCGGCAAAATTGATCCCCACACCGAACAGGGCCAGCACCTCCTCCGGATCGCCGCGAATAATACGGATCGCCTCCTCCGTCTCACGACCACCCTAGAGGATGAGCACCATACGACCCAAGCGTTGCTTTCTAGTGCAGGTTTAGAGCGGCTCCGTCTGGAGAAGGATCTTTTTCAAGCCTGGGATAATCGTCAGTTTGAGGTGTTCTATCAGCCGATTGTGGATGCTCAGGATCGGACGATCCAAGGGTTTGAAGCACTGTTGCGTTGGCACCACCCGACGCGCGGCTATGTGTCGCCGGATCTGTTCATTCCGATCGCTGAAGAAACCCAGTTGATCCATGAGTTGGGTTTGTGGGTGTTTGAGGAGGCGTGTCAACAGCTTGCCCAATGGCAACAGGTGTTTCCGCGCAGTAATCCGTTAACGATGAGTGTGAATTTGTCGCCGTTGCAGTTGTTGCAGCGGGATTTTGCCCAGCGGGCGATCGCAATCCTAGACCGCCAGGCGGTGGCGGTGGGGAGTTTTCGGGTGGAGGTGACCGAAAGCACGGTGATTGAGAATCCGACGGCGATCGCGACGCTCCAAATCTTGAAATCCTCCGGGATTCAGGTCTATCTGGATGATTTCGGCACGGGCTATTCTTGTTTGGCGCGGCTCCATCAACTGTCTGTGGATGTGCTCAAGGTGGATCGCTCCTTTGTGGTGCAGCAACAGTGGGAAATGATTCGCGGCATTGTCCAACTGGCGAAAAGTGTGGGTCTGACGGTGATTACCGAAGGCATTGAAACCGAAACCGATCTAGAACAGGTTGCGGCGCTCGGTTGCCACGCGCTCCAAGGCTACTGGTTCTCCAAACCCGTGGGGGCAAGCCACGCGCTGCAACTGCTCCACAATGATGCGATCGTGGCGGCTTAGGCGGCGACAGGCGTTTCCAAGGCTTTGAGTAATGCGGTTGAGTCGGCTACTGCACCAAAAACGCCCCCTTGCATTGTGACCATTTTCAACGCCGCTTGATGGTTGCCGAGATCCGTTGCGCCGGTGCAGTCAGAGAGGATTAGACATTCGTAGCCGCGATCGTTGGCTTCTCGCATGGTGGTGTGGACACAAACGTCGGTGGTGATCCCGGCCAAAATGAGGTTTTCGATGTGATTGCGTCGCAAGAGCAGATCGAGATCGGTGGCATAGAATGCGCTTTTACCGGGTTTATCAATCACCGCTTCCCCCGGCAAGGGCGCGAGTTCCGGGATAATATTCCAGCCCGGCTCGCCCCGCACGAGAATCCGCCCACAGGGGCCAGGGTCGCCGATGCCTGCGCCGATCTGTTGACTGCGCCAGCGTTTATTGGCGGGGAGATCGGTGAGGTCGGGGCGATGCCCTTCGCGGGTGTGAAAAATGGTGATGTTTTGCGATCGCAACGCGGCAAAAACCCGCTGCAAGGGTTCAATCGGTGCTCGTGTCAACGACAGGTCATAGCCCATCCGATCCACATAGCCCCCTTCGCCACAAAAATCGATCTGCATATCAATGACGATCAGCGCCGTATTGTCCGGTCGCAGATCGCCGTTGTAGGGGTAGGGGTAGGGCGTAGAGTCAACGTATCGAGCCATGGTGATCTGCGACGGTAGCGTGAAAAGATGGCTTCATCATTTCGGGGAATGTCCGATGAAACTGTAGCAAAACACACGAATCCGAAAAAAGGTCGCAGGGGGTGGCCTGCTGTTGTGTCTATCGCGATCCTACATCCATCGAAAATTAAGCCCTCACCCCCAGCCCCTCTCCCAGTTGCTACCGCTTATACATAAATCAATCTCAAGTTCCAGAACTATCGTGATCCCCCCT
>CAZCWE010000148.1:0-9216 GCA_964502285.1 uncultured Spirulina sp.
CGCCGGCTTAACGCTACTAGCTAACTTCGTCGCACAGGTCAAAACCGCAGCATTGGTGTCGTAGCGCCTCGCCGTGCCGCTGCCGCTGAAACTCGCCAAAGGTTCCGTCGTCAAGATACAATACCCTCCTAAGATTTATCGAGGCCTATGGCGATCTCGCTCAAAACCACCTCCCGTTTAACCGAGGTACAGCGGTATTGGGAACTCCTTTATGTGTTGGTTCAACGTAACCTAAAAGCACGATACCGGGGGTCATTCCTAGGCGTTTATTGGTCACTCTTGAATCCCCTGATCATGACGGGCATTTACACCGCCATTTTTGGTGATGTGTTTTCGTCCTATTATGAGGATTCCTTAGTGGACTATATGCTCGCGGCATTTACGGGATTGAGCGTCATCCACTTCTTTTCAGGGTCTACGTCTCAGGCGCTGGTGAGTGTGGTAGGGAATGGGGTGCTACTCAATAAAATTAAGCTGCCGGTGAGTGTGTTTCCCGTCGCGATGATCGCCTCTAATGTCTTTCAGTTTTGTGTGGGCATGTTGCCCCTTTTGGCGATTGTTACCTTTGTGCGATCGCACAGTATTCTCAATGTTTTGGCACTCATTTTACCCTTCACTTCCCTTGTTTTAGTCTGTACTGGGATTGGCTTATTTGTCAGTGCCTTATTTGTTTTTTTTCGGGATCTCCCCTATTTCTATGAGCTCGTTACCTTTGTGCTGTGGTTTAGCTCCCCTGTGTTTTACCCCAAGGAGATTATTCCAGCAGCCATTAAACCTTTTTTGACCCTCAACCCATTGATCGATATCATCGATAGCATTCGAGACATTTCGTTAGATGGCCGTGTGATCACCATTTGGGGCTATGGCCAAAACCTCGGTGGGCCAAATCTGATTGAAATTTTGCTCAGTTTGATGTATGGCTGCCTCTTTCTGTTCTTGGGCTGGCTTTGTTTTCGGTGGTGGCGACCTCGTTTTATGGACTTATTGTAAATGCAGGAAGTGATTCGACTGGATCAAGTGTCCCTTTGGCGACGCACCCAAGAAGAGTTTTCCTATGATTTGAAGAAAACTATGTTGTCGGTGTTGGAGGGTAAGTTTAATCGTCCTAAACGAAAGCTGGTTTTAGACAACATTGATCTGGTGATTGAACGGGGGGATAAACTCGGTATTATTGGCCCCAATGGCTCTGGAAAATCCACACTCTTGAAAGTGATCAGCGGTATTTTAGAACCCACCCACGGAACCCTACGAGTGCGGGGCAATATTGCGCCTTTGATTGAATTGGGGGCGGGGTTTGATGTGGAATTATCGGTGTTCGATAATATCGTGATGTATGGCGTGATGCTGGGGTTTTCCCGCCGGGAGATGCAGCACCGGGCGCTCTCCATTTTAGATTTTGCCGAACTCAATGATTACCATCTCGCCCCCGTGAAGGCATTATCGTCAGGGATGACGGCTCGGTTGGGGTTTGCGATCGCCACCGATGTTCACCCCGATATCTTGATTTTGGATGAAGTCCTTTCGGTAGGGGATGAAAGCTTCATGCGCAAATGTCAAAAGCGCCTCGATGCCTTTTGGCAAGACCATGTCACGGTGCTCGTGGTGTCCCACTCCATGGACTTTATCCGCGAGTCTTGTAATCGCTGTATTTTCCTCGCCAATGGCTCCATTCAAGCCGCTGGGGATGCCAAAGATATTGTCGATCAATACCTCGATGGGATTGTCCAACCCTAAGCCTTGATGCAGTAATCAATCTGGTGCGTTACGCTTCGCTAACAGCACTCTACAGTCGCTTTAATACTACTCCTTGACGCGGCACTAGGGTGACGACAGCATCTGAGAGTTTGGGTTAATCAGGTGAGCTTCAAGGTCGATGCGACAGTGTTGAGCCACTTGCCATAGCTCTTGTTCGGAATACTCAGGGCATTGGGTTGCCTGCTGAAGCTGCTGATAAATGGCTTCACTGCTACTGAGGGTGGGGAATTGACTGGAGGCCGCTCGGATTTTGGGGTGCGCTGTGGTGAGAACCTGCTCACTGGTGTTAAAGAGCGATTCATGGAGCTTTTCGCCAGGACGTAGACCCGTAATCGTGATCGGAATGTCGTGACCCGGCGTGAAGCCCGCCAGAGTAATCATTTGCTCGGCGAGATCGTAAATATTGACGGGCTCACCCATGTCGAGGACGAGAATTTGCCCCGATTCGCCAACCGCCAAGCTTTGAATGACGAGTTGAGAGGCTTCCGGGGTCGTCATAAAGTAGCGGGTCATGGCGGCATCGGTGACCGTGACGGGGCCACCCCGCGCAATTTGGGCTTTGAAGATGGGCACAACGCTGCCGCGACTGCCGAGGACATTGCCGAAGCGCACCACCAGAAAGCGGGTTGTCCCCACTGCCGTGAAGGAGCGAACGAGAAGTTCAGCGAGACGCTTGCTTAAGCCCATAAAATTACTCGATTCGACCGCTTTATCTGTGGAAATCATCACAAAGGTCTTCACGCCCACTTGGGTGGCGAGGCGGGCGAGATCAGCGGAGGCGATCGCATTATTTTCCAGGGCTTCGGTGGGGTTCTGCTGCATCAGCGGCACATGTTTATGGGCAGCGGCATGGAAGATAATCTCTGGCCGCCACTGGCGCAGAAGGGTGGCCATCCGTTCCGAGTGGCGAACATCGGCGATGAGGGGCTGAATCGCGATCTGGGGGAAGGTGCGCCGCAGTTCTTGTTCCAGGGTGAAGATGCTGTTTTCACCCCGCCCCAAGAGGAGAATGCGTTTGGGGTTAAGGGTGGCAACTTGTCGGCAAATTTCCGAGCCAATTGTCCCGCCAGCACCGGTGACGAGGATCGTATGGTGCTCAATTTGGTGACGGGCTGAGGCAAAGGGGGTGTCGAAGGTTTCGGCAAAATCGAGGTTGATTTCTGCCCGGCCGAGGATGTCTTGGATTTGGACTTCACGGGCTTGGGGGGTGAGGGAGCGATCGCGCAGCAATTCCGCATGACCCGGCAAGATTTTGAGCTTGAGGGGCGTGGCGTTAACGAGGTTGAGGATCTGGCGAATTTGCTCAGGACGAGCCGACGGAATGGTGATCAGGGCTTCGGACACACCATGGTATTGAGCAATATTCACCAGTTGCGCCGTCGTGCCGAGCACTTTCACCCCTTCAACGGTGCGGCCCACTTTGGTGCGATCGTCATCCACAAACCCGACAATCTCCAGGGCCAGATCCGCATTTTGGCGGGACTCCTGGACGACTAACGCCCCGGCTTGGCCTGCGCCAATCAGGAGAACACGCTGGCGGGGTCGTTGGGGGCGCGATCGCTGCCATGGCGGTGACTGCACCGAACGACGCCGGGTGTACCGCAGCACCACCATCCCCATTAAGCAAAAACTCCAATCAATCACCGCCACCCCCAGCGGAATCCCCGTTGCTGCGATATCCAAGCGGGGCAGAATCAACCGCGTCACCACGATAACCAGCAGCGAATAAAACGTCACCGCATTGAGGAGGCGAATAAAGTCTTTGAGGCTAAAGAGCCGCCACACCTGCTGATAGAGCCCAAAACACGCCTGAACCAATAGTCGCCCCGGAATCGCCACCAGAGGCAACACCCAAGCGAGAGTGACGTGGGGGGCGACGATCTGCCCCTCGAACCTGACCCAAAACGCCACCCAACACATCAGCCAAGCAACTCCCCCATCTAAGCCCAGATGGGCCAAACGATAGACCGAGGGTAGAGCTATTTTCCCCATGAACACCACGTTAAAATCTTTGCTAGCACTGTATCCTACTACGGACGGATCGACTCCGCTTCAGGTTTCTCCGACTCGTGGGCGGAGAGTTCTGCCTGCCAGCGGGGCCATTGTTCGATCAGGATGGCGACGAGGGTGGAAACCATAAAGCCGGCGATCAGGGATAAGATCGCAATTTGCAGGGGCGATCGCGCCACGGTGATCACGTCAGATTCCTCAACCACCGTCAACGGGAGTTGCGCTGCACTCTGAGTCCCTAAATTGTCGATCGAGTCTTGAATATACTGCTGCTGGAATGCCAATTCGGCTTCTTGGCGCAATACTTCCGCCCGTTGATTTTCGAGGGCGATCCGTCGGGGTGTATTGTCTGCTGGAATGGCCGCGATCTGTTGGTCGAGTTGCGCGATCGCCTCTTGGGCCTGTTGAGACTCAACATCAAGGAGCAATTGCTGATCCTCCAGGGTGCGATCGCAAGCTGCTCCATCAATTCGTCCGTGATTTGTGCTAGGGGTTCCGGCTGACTGGCGCTCAACGTCAAAGGAATCGAGGCAGTCGCGGCATCATAGGTGGGTTCTTGCAAACTCACCGCCTCCAGCTCAAGAGTTGCCAATGCCTCACTTGCCCAAGCCCCTGTTTCATTCTGATTCGCGGCCTTGCTTCCGGATAAGTCAGCATCATTACTGAGTTGGCTGAGTAGCCTCGGCATCGGGTTTTCCTCCACCTGTAGCGTCATACTCTTTTCGTAGGACGGTGGCTTCGAGAGAGAGAAAACACTGGTGAGCAGGGCAATGGCGATCGTGCCGCCGCCAATGATCCGCCAGTGCCGCTGGAAAAACCGGATAATATCAATCAGGGAAATTTCGTCGTCATCGTACACTGGGGCTTGTTCCGTGTTCATCACCATACATTCAAAAAGACAGCACAATTTAAACCTAGGCACAGCATACCCCGACTCTGCCCTGCTCAGATTCTGCATAGTGCTGAGAAAATCTGAGCTGTTTCCCCCTTTTCACATTGGCCATAAATCGTGTATCGTTCAAAAGACAACAGCAGCATATGAATGAATGTAGAAGCGAGCTTTGACGGTCTTTATGATCTCAGTTCCTTCCCCGCAGCCTTCTTACGTAAATCGGAGGTCGAAGTGCAGAAGAGGTGTGCCCAAAATCGGAAACGCTCAAAACGTCGAGCGATCTATTGTCCCCATCACGGCTGCTATCTCGATAGTGTGAGCCAAAAGTATCCTCTCTACACGGAGTCGGCGGGAGAGTTGCGATCGCGCGGCATCAGTCGTCTTTCTGCTTTGATGTTGGTGGCGACCCATACGGCAGTTCCATTGGTGGGGGAATGGCTAGAAGCGTTTTGGTGCTCTGATTGTCAGGAGACGTACTGGTACTATGTTCAGAAAGTGGGCGATCGCAACTATGAATTATGCCGTGCTCCCCACACCATATGGTTGCAAGCTACAGGAGTGCTTAATCCAGCGGGGAATCCCTCTGTGGGCGAGTTTACTCGGCGGCAATCCCGCGCCCAAGCACAAGTTCGCGATTTTGCTGCTGTCCTTCGTTAGCATTCTTTAGCATATGTAGAAAAAGCGATTCTGGGTGAGTAGATGACATCATTATATTATTTTCAATAAAGTAACTAACTTTCTCTTCAGCGAAGAGTAATCTAAACGAAAAACACATGAGTGAATTGTCTCAATCGGCTAAGGACTTACAAGCAAAAATTAAAAACCATACAGCTGTGATCGGCGTTGTTGGTTTAGGGTATGTGGGATTACCCTTCGCGGTAGAAAAAGCTAAAGTTGGTTTTCAGGTAATTGGAATTGAACAAAATCCGGCACGGGTTAATCAGGTGAACCGAGCTCAAAGTTACATTGCTGATGTTTGCGATGAGGAGTTAGTCGCTGTTATTCAAAATGGAAAATTTAATGCAGTGACGGGGTTTGATGAAATCCCTCAAATGGATGTGATTGTCATTTGTGTTCCTACTCCTTTAACAAAAAACCTGACTCCAAATTTAAGCTATATCGAAACTGTGACAGATGAGATTGCTCAACGGTTAAGATGTGGTCAGTTAGTAACCCTAGAATCCACAACTTATCCAGGGACAACCGACGAGGTAATGTGTCCGACTTTGGAGAAAAAAAGTAACTTAAAACAAGGTAGAGATTTCTTTTTAGCGCACTCTCCAGAACGAGTCGATCCAGGCAATCAACGGTATACAACAAAAAATACTAACAAAGTTGTCGGCGCTTCTGACCCCCAATCTCTTGAAATAGCGACATTGTTTTATCAACAAACGATTGAACAGGTTGTTCCTGTGAGTAGTGCTAAAGCAGCAGAACTGGTTAAGGTCTTTGAGAATACCTTTCGGGCTGTAAATATTGCCTTGGTAAATGAGTTAGCTTTATTATGCGATCGCCTTGATTTAAACGTCTGGGAGGTGCTAGATGCTGCTAACACGAAACCCTTTGGCATCATGCCCTTCTATCCCGGCCCGGGAGTAGGAGGCCATTGCATTCCCCTCGATCCTCACTACCTTGAATGGAAAGCTAAAGAATTTAACTTTGAAACTCGCTTCATTGCCTTAGCGGGTGAGATTAATCGCCGAATGCCCGAATTTGTTCGTCAGAAGACATGGCGAATATTAAATCAGTTAGGCATTGCTCCGGCTAAATCAAAAGTGTTACTGATGGGAGTTGCTTATAAGAAAGATCTAAGCGATTGGCGTGAGTCGCCTGCCCTGAAGGTGATGGAACATTTGATTGAAGATTTGATCACACTATCCTATCATGATCCCTACGTTCCAGAAATTCAGGTTTTGGGCAAAACCTTCTGTACGATTGAACTTACAGATGATGCGATCTCGGCGGCGGATTTGGTCATTATCACCACAGATCATAGCCAAATCGACTACGTTAACCTTGTCGCAAAAGCGAAAACGATTCTAGATACACGAGGGATTACGCGCCATTTAGATTGTGACCACAAAAAGGTGATGTTGCTGTGAAACAAATTATCGTCGTAGGGGCAGGAAATTGGGGTAAGAATTTAATCCGCAATTTTGATCAGTTAGGGGCTTTAGCGGGAGTGGCTGAAGTCAATGAGCAGTTACGAGAGGCATTAGCCACTCAGTATCCCCATATACCACGCTATTCGGATTATAAGCAGGTGTTAGCCAGTGAAATTTCGGCTGTTGTCTTGGCAACTCCTGCTCCAACCCATTTTAAGTTTGCTTTAGCTGCTTTAGAGGCTGGGAAAGATGTATTTGTCGAGAAGCCGATGACGCTAAAAACGACAGAAGCACGGCAATTAGCAGAATACGCTGAACGAGAATCCCAGATTCTGATGGTGGGTCATCTGCTGCTCTATCAACCGGCTATTCGCTGGCTGCGGGACTATTTAGCAACGGGAAAAGCTGGCAAGGTCTATCATGTGGCGACCCAGCGAGTTAAATTAGGTCGCGTTCGTCAGGAAGAAAATGTTTGGTGGTCGTTTGCACCTCATGATGTTTCAGTCGTTTTAGACTTATTGGGAAATCCGCATTTAAAACAGGTGCAAGCCCAAGGACAATCAATTTTGCAACCCCAAATTGAAGATAATGTTCATGTTCATGTGCAGTTTGAAGGGGGACAAACAGGACATCTTCACTGTTCTTGGTATTGGCCGGAACTCAAGCGGAGTACAACGGTCATTGCTGAAAAGCAAATGTTGGTCTATGACGAGGTATCTCAGCAGATTACGGTTTACAGCAAAGGAGTTCATAACGATTTCAGTAATCGAGATGAGGGAAGTTGGAGTCCGGATTTAGATGAATCAGAGCCCTTGAAGTTGGAGTGTGAGCACTTTTTGAACTGTTTGGAAACTCGGCAAACCCCACTTTCTGATGGATGGAATGGGTTGGCTGTAGTGGAGATTTTAGAAAAAGCACAGGAGGCTTTGGGTGGCTGATTATTTTGTACATGAGTCTGCTTATCTTGATGAAGGAGCAGAAATTGGAGCAGGGACGAAAATTTGGCATTTTTCCCATGTGATGGGAAAAGCCAAAATTGGAAAAAACTGCTCTTTGGGTCAGAATGTTTTAGTCGCCAACAATGTGGTTATCGGTAATGGTTGTAAAATCCAGAATAATGTCTCGTTGTATGAGGGAGTGATTCTAGAAGATTATGTGTTCTGTGGGCCATCAATGGTGTTTACCAATGTAAAAACACCTCGCTGTGAGTTTCCCCGGAATACGAGTGCGGATTACCTCAAGACTTTGGTGAAACGGGGAACAAGTATTGGGGCAAATGCGACCATTGTTTGTGGTGTGACTCTGCATGAAGGGGCATTTGTTGCAGCTGGGGCGGTGGTAACAAAAGATGTACCGGCCTACGCAATGGTAGCAGGAGTGCCAGCACAAATGATCGGCTGGATGAGTTCCTACGGTGATGTCTTAAGATTCGGGGCGGATGGTCTGGCGATTGATTCTATCGGAAACAAATACCAGAAAATATCTCCAACAGAAGTGAAGAAAATACCATAAATTCATGAAAATACCTGTTTTAGACCTCAAACCTCAATATCAAAGCATTAAAGAGGAGATCCAGATTGCCATTAACCGTGTTTTAGAATCCGGTCAATTCATCATGGGTCCAGATGTCAAGCTCTTTGAACAGGAAGTGGCAGAGTATTTGGGGGTTAAGCACGCGATCGGAGTGAATTCGGGTACAGATGCTCTGGTTATTGGTTTGCGGGCTTTAGGAATTGGGGCAGGGGATGAGGTGATTACGACGCCGTTTTCTTTCTTTGCCACGGCGGAATCCATTAGCAACGTGGGAGCAAAGCCCATTTTTGCGGATATTGACTGCAAAAGTTTCAATATTGACCCCAGAGAGATTAAAGCGAAAATTACGCCTCGGACTAAGGCGATTATGCCGGTTCATCTCTATGGGCAACCCGCAGCGATGGGACAGATTATGGAAATTGCCCAAGAGCATGGTTTAAATGTGATTGAAGACTGCGCTCAATCGTTTGGGGCAAGATATTGGGGAACCTGTTCCTCTTGTGAAGGTCATTGCCAGGAATCCACGCGGGAGTCACTGCGAGGGAAATTTACGGGAGCGATCGGCGATGTGGGCGCTTATTCCTTCTTCCCTTCCAAAAATTTGGGAGCTTATGGGGATGGGGGTATGATTGTCACTAATGATGACCAAGTGGCAGAAGTAGCGCGGATGTTGCGGGTGCATGGGGCGAAAAAGAAGTACCATAATGAAGTTTTGGGATATAATTCTCGTCTCGATACGTTGCAAGCGGCGATTTTGCGGGTGAAGTTGCCTTATCTGGAGCAGTGGAATGAGGGCAGGCGTCAGGTGGCGAAAACTTATAATGAATTATTGGCGGATGTTGCGGAGATTATTACTCCAGAGTTGGCGGATGGTCATGTGTTTCACCAGTACACAATTCGGGTTTTGGATGGGAAACGGGA
>CAZCWE010000149.1:0-1268 GCA_964502285.1 uncultured Spirulina sp.
AAGGAGTCATTGCAGACTCCAACCCGTCCTGCAATCTAATCATCATGTCAGGCTTTGAATATCCGAGTGTGGCAGAACAGACACGCTATTCTGAGCACAATGCACTACCGTCCCCTTCCGTTCATAACGCTGCTTCCATCCATCCTGATCCGGTTGACCCAGAGGATATGATTCCGTCGAACTCCATGGAGAGCCCACCGTCCACCCAGCCTATGATCACTGTGGGCATTCTGACCCATCAGCCGGACAGGGCTTTGCGTTCTGCTGACCCCCTGGTCGCCGCGACCTGTTTGGCGATTGATACGATTAACCGTCACGGCGGGGTCTTGGGGCGATCGCTCCAGTACGATGTGCAACCCGTGGCCCTCGACACCGCCCAGGGAGCTGAGGAGTTACAAGCATGGTGGCAGCGCACCCCCACGATCGCCACGTTTTTCGGCACCGGCACCGGGACGGCAGCACCAGCGGTCGAAGCCGCCAGCCTGATGGCCCTGGCTACGGTGGATCGCCTCCTGTGGCAACCCGTTACCACCGCCAACCCGCTGACCCATCCCCATGTGTTTTACACCGGCAGTTGTCCCAACCAAACCGTCGCGATCGCGCTGGCGGGGTTACAGGCCGAGGGGACGGTGCGACGGTGCTATCTTTTGGGGTCGGCGTCGGTGCGATCGCGCCACCTCCGGACACTGCTCACCACCGAAAGCGAGGCATACGGCATCGATTGTGTCGGTGAACAGGAATTTGGCCCCGATAGTCGTTGGGGGGATCTGATTGAGCGCATCCACACCAGCGAGGCTCAGATCATCCTCGACACTCGGACGCAGGATCATCGTCAGCTTTTCCAGGCCCTGGCCGCTGCGGGGTTGACTCCGGAGGCGTTGCCGGTGCTGTCCTTGACCTTGCCCGTGGGCGATCGCATCACCGCCGTGGGGCATCGCGTCGTCACCCACTACGATGCCACTGCCGCCACCCCCGAAAATCAAGCCTTTCTCGCCCAATGGGACGATCTCCCGCTGATCAGCGATGCCGCGATCGCCGCCTATACCCAAGTGTTTCTCTGGAAACAAGCCGTCGAAACGGCGCAATCCTTTGACACCGATGCCGTGCGGCAGGCCGCCTATGGCCAGAGCTACGCGGGCCCCCAGGGCTTGGTGCAACTCCACCCCAACCATCACCTCAGTTGGGGCGGTGCGATCGCCCGCTGCCAGCCCAACGGCCCCCTGCACCCCCTCTGGTCTACACCCCGCCCAATTCCCCCCCACCCCTGG
>CAZCWE010000149.1:1278-6141 GCA_964502285.1 uncultured Spirulina sp.
AACCGCGACCGCCCCGACAGCCAGGGCATCTGCTTCCTGGGCCGGGTCCCCTACGACGCCTTCGTCGAGCACCACCTGGGCCGCCGGCCCGGGGTCATCCGCGACGCCGTCTCCGGCGCCGAGCTGGGACGCCACCGCGGTCTGTGGTTCCACACGATCGGCCAACGCCGCCACCCTCACCGAACAACTCACCCAAAGCCGTCGCCGCCATCGTCAACTGCGCAACACCATCCGGGACTACGGCCTAGAGTTGCGGACGCTGTTCAACGTCATGGAAGAAACGGTGATCACCACCGACTTCGACGGGTGCATCCTGCGGATTTTGCCCACCCACGGCCCCCTCCAAGTCAGTCCGACGCAAATCGGGCAAGCGATCGCCCCCCTCTTTCCCGACTCCCTCACCCCTGAGCTCGCCGCCGTCCTCCAAACGCTCCGAACCCAATCCCCCACGCCCCTCAGTGGCCCCCTCACCTACCAAAACCTCGACGGATTGCGGTGGTTTTCCATTCAGTTCGCCCCCGTCCCCGAACATCAACAGGTGATCTGGGTGATCCGCGACATCACCGAACAGAAACTGATCGAGCTTGAGCGTCAAGCCTCCCTCGATGACCTCCGCCAAAAATTCGCCGATCGCACCAAAGCCCTGATCGCCGCCAACGACCAACTCGTCGGTGAAATCGTCGCACGCCAACAGGCCGAAAACGCCCTCCAAGCCGTCCTCGATGCCGTGCCGGGGATTGTCTCCTGGATCAGTGCAGATTTGCGCTACCTGGGGGTGAATCGTCACCTCGCCGGCATGTTCGGCCTTGAACCCCGCGAATTCATCGGCCAAGATATCGGCTTCCTCAACGCCAGCGATAGTTTTATTAACGTGGTGCGCGACTTCTTCGCCAGTGATGTGATGGAGGACTTTCAAGAAATTGAAGCCCTCGTGGAAGGTCGCCGCCGCACCTATTTGATCGTCATGCAGAAGTACGATCAAGGGCGGGCCGCCTTTAGTGTGGGGATTGACATCACCGAACGGATCGAAGCGATCGACGATCTGGCCCGCTCTAAAGAACAACTCCAAGCTGTCCTCGAAGCCGTACCGGGGATCGTGTCCTGGATTGGCGCGGATCTCCATTACATGGGGGTGAATCGTCACCTGGCCAGCACCTTCAACCTCACCCCGGCGGATTTTGTCGGTCAACCCATCGGCTTTTTGCAGGCCAGCGATGACTTTAACGAGTTTGTCCAGGAATTTTTTGCCAGTGAGGCCAGGGACGATTTTCGGGAGGTGGAAGCGATCGTCGATGGGAAACCCCACAACTATCTGATTGCTGCGCAAAAATACGCCAACGGCCAAGCGGCGTTCACCGTCGGCATTGACATCACCGATCGCCAACAGGCCCTCAATGAACTCGCGCGATCTAAAGATCAATTGCAAGCGGTGCTCGAAGCTGTGCCGGGGATTGTCTCCTGGATTAGCTCCGATCTCCATTACATGGGGGTGAACCGGGAACTCGCCAGCACCTTCAACCTCGAACCCGATGCCTTTGTGGGCCAAGATATCGGCTTTTTGCAAGCGAGCGGGGATTTTAATGAGTTTGTGCGGGAGTTTTTTGCAAGTCCGGCCCAGGATGATTTTCGGGAAGTGGAAGCGATCGTCAAAGGGGAACCGCGCAATTATTTGATTGCGTCCCAAAAATACGATGATGGGCAGGCGGCGTTTGCGGTGGGCATTGATGTCACCGAGCGTCAGCAGGCCCTCAATGCGCTGCAACGGGCCGAAGAAAAGTACCGCATGATCTTTGAAAATGCGGTGGAAGGGATTTTCCAAACCACCGCAGAGGGGCGGTATCTCAGTGCAAACCCGGCTTTGGCCCGGATTTACGGGTTTGACAGCCCGGATGACTTGGTGAATCAACTGACGGATGTGGCGGGGCAGTTGTATGTTGATCCGTCCCAGCGTCAAGCGTTTATCGATGCATTGGTGATGGAGGGAAATATTGTCGGGTTTGAGGCGCAAATTCGGCGGCAGGATGGGGTGATTCGCTGGATTTCTGAAAATGCGCGATCGGTCTACGATAATCAGGGCAATATCCTCTACTACGAAGGGACGGTGGAGGATATTACCGATCGCAAGCAGGCGGAGATGACGCTGCTTGAAATCAATGAGGAACTCGAAAGCCGGGTACAACAGCGCACCACTGAGCTGCAAAAACTGAATATGCAGTTGATCATGGAGATTGGTCAGCGGGAAAGTATTGAGTCGGCACTGCGGACTTCGGAGGCGGAGTTGCGGGCGTTGTTTGCGGCGATGACGGACATCATCACGGTGTTTGATGATCGGGGGCGGTATGTGAAGATTGTCAGCACCAATTCGGAGCCGCTCTATTCTCCGGCGGATGCGTTGACGGGGCGATCGATTGAGGATGTGTTACCGGCTCCCCAAGCGGCTCTGTTTTTGGAGCATATTCAACAGGCGTTAACCCAAAATGAGATTATCAATGTGGAATACAGCCTCATGATCAACCGTGAGGAGGTGTGGTTTGCGGCGACGATTTCACCGCTGCCGGAACAGCGGGTGATGTGGGTGGCGCGGAATATTACGGAGCGGCGTAAGGTGTTGGATGCGCTCTCGAAGGCGGAGGCGAAGTATCGCAGTATTTTTGAGAATGCGGCGGAGGGGATTTTCCAGACGACGACGGATGGTCGCTATATCAGTGCGAATCCGGCGTTGGTGAAGATGTATGGCTATGAGTCGTTCCAGGAGATGGCGGCGCGGATTCGGAATATTGATACGCAGGTGTATGTGGAGCCGGGGTTACGATCGCAGTTTCGCGATGTCCTCGAACGCGATGGGGTGATCACTGGGTTCAAAGCCCAGGTGAGGCGCAAGGATGGGACGCTGATTTGGACATCGGAGAATGCGCGGTTGGTCTGTGACCCGCAGGGCGAGCCGTTGTATTACGAGGGCACGGTGGCGGATATTACCCAGCAGAAAGCGGCCGAAGACGCGCTGCAATTGGAGCAACAACGGTCGGAAAATTTGCTGTTGCGGATTTTGCCGAAGCCGATCGCGGAACGCCTCAAGCGAGATGAGGGCGCGATCGCCGATCGCTACGACCATGTTTCGATTTTGTTTGCCGATATTGTTGATTTTTCCTCCCTCTCGGCCCAGATTCCCCCGACGGAAGTGGTGGATCTGCTCAACACGATTTTTTCTCAGTTTGACCAACTGGCCGCCTGGTACAAACTCGAAAAGATTAAGACGATTGGGGATGCCTATATGGTGGCGGGGGGCATTACCGACACGACGGCGGATCATGCAGTGGCGATCGCAGACATGGCCCTGGATATGCAGTTGGCCGTCACTCAGTTTCGCTGGACTAACGGTAAACCCTTCCGCCTCCGCATGGGGATTCACACCGGGCCCGTGGTGGCCGGGGTGATCGGAATTAACAAGTTTATCTACGACCTCTGGGGCGACACGGTGAATATTGCCTCGCGGATGGAAAGCCAAGGAATTGCCGACATGATCCAAGTCACGGAGGCAACCCATGGGCTCATTCAGGATCAATTCTTCTTGGAAAATCGCGGCGAAGTGTTGATTAAAGGCCGAGGCTTAATGAATACCTACTGGCTCCGGGGGCGGCGGGCATAGGGGGGACAATTCACGTCACCCTGAGCGGATTCTGTGGTTTCAAACAGTTGTAAAGACTCTTAACGGGTCAAGCGTCCATGGCGAGGGAACCTCGTACAATTCAGTATGGAGTGGTCTACTGTTGTTCTTACTTGATTGTTTGATATCAGTCCCAACCCCCCGATTGGTCTCAACATGAATTGACCTGTTATTTTAGGATGGCGATGCACAAGATTCTCGTGGTAGATGATTCTGCAACGATGCGCAAGATGGTGATGGCATCGCTGCGTCAAATTCCTAATCTTAATTTTGGTGAGGCGAGTAATGGCCTAGAGGCGATTGAACAGTTAGCGATCGCGCCGTTTGATCTGATGGTGTTGGATCTGAATATGCCGGATATGCACGGCTTAGAAGTGCTGAAGTTTGTCTTTTCTCAACTGGACTCCTGCAAACCGCCTGTGGTCATTCTCACCACCAAAGGCGATGAGCAATCCAAACGGGACGCGATCGCCGCAGGAGCCACCCGTTACATGACCAAACCCTTTGAACCCCGTCAGTTTGCCCAACAGATCCAACAACTCCTGGCAGCCGCCTAACCCTAGACCTTTGTGCCCCAAGCTGATAGCCATTTTTTCGACGATTTCTTTGAGGATTATCTCGCTGAATGTGACGAACATTTAGGCACAATTCGAGCGCAACTGCTGATTTTAGAGCCGCAGATCGACCCCTCTCCCTTCACGGCGGCGAGTTTGCAGCCCCTGTTCCGGGCGTTGCATTCCCTCAAAGGTCTATCGGGGATGGTGGGGATGCAGGCAGCGGAAACCCTCGCCCATGAACTCGAAACCTATCTGCGCCACCTGCGAGAGCCGGGAGTGACCTTGACGGCGGCGGGGTTTGAGGCGTTGCTCCACGGGGTGACGGCCCTAGATGGGGTGATTCGGGCCGCTCAACAGCAAACGGCAATGCCGGATCTAGAGCCGGTGGTGGCGGAGATTCGGGCGGTGGCGGCTCCGCTGGGTTCGGAGTCGTTGCCCCAGGAGCCGAACACGGCGATCAGTGAGGCGGTGCAGGCACAGATCCAAGCTGCCCAGGATGGGGGCGATCGCCTGTGGACGGTGATCTTTACCCCCAGTCCGGCCCTGGTGGACGCGGGGATTACGGTGAATCGGGTGCGCGATCGCCTCAGCGATCCGGGCAGGATTTTGACCGTCACGCCCCAATTCAGCCCCACCGCCGGG
>CAZCWE010000149.1:6151-9070 GCA_964502285.1 uncultured Spirulina sp.
GTCACCTTTCGGTTTATCGTGGCCCACCCCAGTGCAGATCCCCCGCCCCCCTGGCAATTATCCGGCGTGACGGTGCAGCCCTATCTCCCCCCCGAACCCCCTGCCACCCCAACGACGGAGCCACCTGACCCCCCGCCAGCGGCGATCGCCAATCCCCTGGTGCGGGTGGATCTGCATAAATTGGATGCGGTGATGGAACAGGTGGCGGAGTTGGTGATGAGCCGGGTGCAGTTGTCGAGCCAGATTCAACAGTTGCGGGGCCAAGTTCCCACGGCCACCTGGCGTCACCTCGATGGGATCAGCCGTACCCTCGAACAGCAGTTGCGGGAGTTGCGGGCGGGGGTGTTGCGGGTGCGCCTAGTGCCGTTGACGGATACCTTTAAGCGGTTGGAGTTTGCGGCGCGGGAGTTGGCGCGGACGATGGGTAAATCGGTGCAGGTGGTGCGCGAGGGGGATGGCACGGAGTTGGATAAGGTGTTGGTGGATCGGATGATTGACCCGCTGATCCATCTAGTGCGCAATGCGGTGAGTCATGGGATTGAGCCGGTGGCGGTGCGGCGCGATCGCGCCAAGCCCGATCGGGCGACCCTGACCCTGCGGGCGACCACGGCCGGAGAACGGATCATCCTTGCGATTGAAGACGATGGCGGCGGCATTGATCCGGCGGCGATCGTGGCGCGATCGCAGGCCTTAAATCTTGCCCTCCCGCCGCCCTTAACCGTGAACGCCCTTGATCCCCACAGTCTTGATCCGGATCAATTGCTCTTGATGCTCTGCGCCCCCGGTTTTTCCACCCAAGACCAGGCGGATCTCACCAGTGGGCGCGGCGTGGGGATGGCGATCGTCCGCACGACGGTGCAGGAGTTGGGGGGGCATCTCAGTTTGCGCAGCACCCCAGGGCAGGGAACCTGTTTTCGGATTGACCTGCCCCTGACCTTGGCGATTACCGATGCGCTGATTGTGACGGTGGGCGATCGCCCCTTTGCCATTCCCCAAGCCGCCCTCCGCGAACTGTTTACCCTCGACCCGGCCGATCGCCCCGCCGCCGCTGCCCCCGCCCTCCTGCCCTACCGCGAAGGCGTGTTACCCCTAGTTGCCCTCCATCACCAATTTCACCTGCCGCCGCCGCCGCCGGATCGTGCCCAGGTGGTGATTGTCGTGGCGGTGGGGGCGTTGACCCTGGGGCTGGTGGTGGATCGGGTGGTGTCGCAATCTGAAATTGTGGTGCGCCCCCTTCAAGATCCCCTCGTGCAAGTGTCGGGCATTAGTGGAGCAACGGCTTTGGGGGATGGGAAAATGATCTTAGTTCTAGATGTCGGATCGTTGATTCAGCAAACCTGTCTCGCCTCTTCCGATCGTTCGCCTGCCCCGTGATCATTGTGTCGTCTGCTTACATTCTCTTTGAACTTGCCGAGACCGCCTATGGGATTGCTGCCGCCGCCGTGCAGCAACTGGAAATGATCGACCAAATCACCCCTGTGCCCAATACTGACCCGGATGTGGCGGGGGTGGTGTTGCTGCGCGGTCAGGTGATTCCGGTGCTCAACCTGCGGTGTCGGTTTGGGTTAGAGCCGATCCCCGTGACCCTGCGGAGTCGCCTGATTATTGTGATCCACGGGGCGCGGCGGGTGGGGTTGCTCGTGGATACCTGCCGCGAATTCGTCACCCTTGAGCCGGAGGGGATTCAACCCCCACCGACGGCGAGCGGCGATCGCATCATGCCCTATCTCGATGGCGTTGCCCAGCTCAATCAACGCCTGATTTTTTTGATTCATCCTGAAACTATCATTACCCAGCACCATGGCTCGTCACTCGAAACCAACGAAATCTAAAACCTCCACGGGCATGAAGCCGAAACGGGTCGTGCAGGCGATCGCCCCCCTCCTGACGGATCTCCAGCGTCAGACCGCCGATCTCACCCAGGGCATCGAACCCCCACAGCAGGCCGTTGCCGCCAGTGCGATCGCCATCGAACAGATGGACACCATCCTCCAGGCCACCACCGAAAAAGTGGAAGCCGTGGCCGTTTTCACCGAAGAACTGGTGTCAGCAGGGAATGAAATGACCGCCTCCCTCGAAGAAGTGTCCGACAGTAGCGATCGCCTCGCCACCGAAGTCCAGCAAACCGCCACCTCGATCCAAGACACCACCGCCTCAATTCACCAAGTGGCCAACGCCGCCACGGAAATGGCCACCTCGGCCACCCAAATGACCACCTCCGTCACGGAGATCGCCTCCTCGGTGCAAAGCATCAGCCAAGACACCGAAATCCTCGCCACCTCCATCGATCAAATTGCCGCCTCCACCGAAGAGATGAGCCATTCGATCCAGAGTGTCACCACCAACGCCGACAACCTCAGCGAAGCCGCCGCGATCACCACCACCTCGATCAATGAAATGGCCGCCTCCATTGAGGAAGTCTCCGCCACCTCCGAGCATTTAACCAGCAGTGTGGAGGGAGTGGCGAGCGCGATGAATGAAATGGATGCGTCGGTGCAGGGGGTGGCCGTCAATACCCGACACATCACCACCGCCGCCCAAGATGCCGCCACCAGTGCCGAAGAACTCGATCGCTCCCTGCGATCGGTGGCCACCCTCACGGAGCAGGCGAGCGCCACGACGCGCCGCGTCGCCCAAGAGGCCGAATTAGGGGGGCGCACCGTGGAGCAAACGATCCATGGCCTAGGGCGAGTGCGGGGCTCCATGCTCGAAACGGCGACGGTGATTGAGGACGTGGGGGAGCGGATGACGGAAATTGGCTCCATTGTCGATACGATTAATTTGATTGCGGAGCGGACGAATTTGCTTTCCCTCAATGCTTCGATTGAGGCGGCGCGGGCCGGGGATGCGGGGCGGGGCTTTGCGGTGGTGGCGGCGGAGATTCGCAACTTGTCGGATCGGGCGGCCCAGGCGACGGCG
>CAZCWE010000150.1:0-3584 GCA_964502285.1 uncultured Spirulina sp.
TGCCGCCAGTGCTGGTCAATGTGTCATTATTGATGGTCGTTGTAGCTTGCACCAGCACACCCTGCGTAGGAGCTGCGTCAAATGCACAGGTTTCAGTAACATCTCCCTCAAAGGGGAAGTTGGTTTGGGCGGAGGCTTTGGGGGCGAAGGTGACAGCACCGAGAACAGCCAGGGAGCTAATTAGAGCGAAGCGACAATTCAGAATTTTAGGGAGCATGACTACAAGAATCTCCAATAGTTTTTTTCTCTATTCAATTAACAGACGTTTGCCGAGGGCAGTTTGTGAAAAAATAATCGGCTTGTTGTCCGGGGCGGGGCTGGGTCGCCCGGCGTGATCTTTTCATTCTGGCCTTGCAGGTACGAGGATAGGGGAGATCTGTTGCTCTCGATTTAGCCTAGGCACAAGCCAGGGTTTTCAGCTCAAACCCTTGTTCGTAGTCCGCGAGGCGGCGGCGCAAAATTGCCCGTGCTTGGGAGACTCGCTTGCGCACATTGGCCGCAGACAAGTCCAAGCGTTCTGCAATGTCGTCATAGGACATATCCTCCTGCACCCGTAAAACCATGACGGCGTTTAACTTGGGCGGCAAGGCAGCGATCGCAGCCCGGCAAAACGCCCCTAACTCCTCCTGCAAAACATAGTCCACCGGACTATCCAGTCCAGATTGATCCGTGCCGGACTGGCAAAGCGCCTCAACATTGTCACAGACCATCGCCCGACGGCAACGCTGACGCTGGAGATCCAAACACAGATTCTTGGTTAACTGATACAACCAAGCCCGTAGATTGCTCACGACATCGTGATAATCGCTTAACTTGGCTTTTGCTTTCAACATCGCCAACGAAAGCGCATCTTCCGCGTCGATCGCATTGCCCATCCATCGCAGACAACACCGATACAGTTCATCTCGATACCTCAACCAAATCGACCAAAAATCGGCGTGACTTGCATCTACACCAACCACTGATAACGAGGGAGAGTTATGAATAATCAATGAGACTGGCATTGAAGTAACCTCAGTAAAATAGACATTTATTACTTGATGTGACGGTAAACCATACAGAGAAAACGATTAGAGTTGGTGTTATTTCTGGGGCGGGCTCTAGCGGTTTTCACGGAGGCAATTCTCTTGATCCTCATTTACAGGGGGTGACGTTCCTATCCTTTTGCACTTTGCTATAGTTACAAAACCGTGAATGCACGAGTCAATCTACATTATATTGAACCTTCGAGTTTAATCACAAAATAGGAGTTTATATAACTTTAACTTTAGATGTTCTCGCTTCACCTCGATTGGTATAACTCCTTGTCTAGGTTTACTTGCGTTTCTTAGACAAGATTTAATATTTTTGGTTTATATTTTTTAATATTTTTTTGGCTCAGATTCGGTCTTTGGATACAGACTGAACTGCTGCGAACCCTTCGAGTCGGGTAGTTCTGAGATATTTAGACCGTCCCACGAAACATTAGGAAAAATGATTGTCCCCTGGAGAGGAAGCGATCGCGCTGTGCCGAATCGCATCCTGAAAAAATCACAATTCAAGGGTTACCGCTAGAGGAAATCTTCGCGCATAATAGCCCTAGCGAAATTGTGAGAGTGGTAGTATGGCAAGTCTACAGCGAGTCTGGTGGCGGAGCGGGTGGTGGGTCGTGGGTTTAATCATCGCCCTCATCGCCTGTAGTCCCTCAGCGGTTCCGGACGTTCGGATTGGTGCGATCGCGCCCCTCACCGGTGATGTGGCCGCTACTTCGGGCCAGCCCACCCTCGACGGCATCGAACTCGCCATTCAACAGGTCAACGCCCAAGGCGGCATCACCATTGACGGCACACCCCACCCGATCACATTAGTCACCGGCGACGATCAAGACAACCCCAACCAAGCCGTTGCCGAAGCCAACCGCCTGATCAACCAAGAGGATATCGTTGCCCTCGTGGGGGTTCCCCTCAGTCGGATCGCCATTCCCGTCGCCAGCGTTGCCGAACAAGCCCAAATCCCGCTCGTGAGTTCTAAATCCACCAACCCCGACACCACCGCCGGGAAACTCTACAGTTTTCGCGCCACCTTTACCGACACCTTCCAAGGGCAAGTCCTTGCCACCTTTGCCGCCCACAAACTCAACCGCCAACGGGCCGCCATCCTCTACGACATTGCCAGCAATTACAATCAATACCTCGCGAAAATCTTCACCGAAGAATTCACCGCGCGGGGCGGCAAAATTGTCGCGTCGGAATCCTATGTGACCGGGGAAAATGATTTTCAAGGGCAACTCAAAACCATCCGCGCCGCGAATCCGGACGTGCTGTTTCTCCCGAATTACCCGGCCGAAGTGATCCTCCAGTCCCAGCAAGCTCGCGCTATTGGCATTGAGGCGGTGCTGATTGGCGGCGATGCCTGGAGTGGGTTTACGGATGTGAGCGAGCCGAGTTTAGCAGGAGCCTATTACACCTCAGATTGGGCTGTGGATTTGGATACGCCCACCTCCCAAGCCTTTGTGGAAGCCTATCAAGCGGAGTATAAACGCCTTCCTACCTCGGCGGCGGCCCTGGGCTACGATGCGGTGCAGTTGGTGATTGAGGCGATTCGGGCGGCGGATTCCCTTGATCCGGTGATGATTCGCGATCGCCTCGCAGCGACCAAAGATTACACCGGAGTCACCGGGTCGATTCAGTTTGCCCGCACAGGCGACCCGATTAAAAGTGCAGCGATCGTGCGCATTGATGGGGGCGATCGCGTTTTTGATCAGCTCGTTACCCCCGATTAAGCACTATCCTGAACGGTAATTTCTGTCCTGTTCATTTATTGCGGATTGTCTGCCATGGTCATTCGGCGTTTGTTTGTGCCTCTTCTGTGCATCCTCAGCCTGGGTGTGAGTAGTTGTCGGGTTGCGTCCCAACTGGCCCCGGCGATCCTACCCGCTGCCCAACGCCCCGCCCCTCTCCCCCAAGATCCTCACATCCCCGTCTATTTCAACCACAACACTGTCCAAGGCGCGGACTACACCGACCCCTACCGCCAAATCGAGCGACCGGGGGACGACCTCGAAGGGGTGATTTTGCAGGAAATTGAGGCGGCGCAACAGTCGATTGATGTGGCGGTGCAGGAGTTGCGCCTACCCCGGATTGCCCAGGCATTGGCGGCGAAACAGGCGGCGGGTGTGCGGGTGCGGGTGGTGCTGGAAAATACCTATAATCAGCCCTGGCCGGAAAGCGATCGCTCCGGCCCCGGTCGCAGCAATACCGATGCGGAGATCGCGGCCTTGGCGGATCAGGATGGCGATGGCCAGGTGACGGCGGCGGAATTGGCGCAGAATGATGCGGTGTTGATCTTGCGCAATGCCCGCGTGCCGCTGATTGACGATACCGCCGATGGTAGTAAAGGGTCGGGGTTGATGCACCATAAGTTTGTCGTGATTGATGGGGCAACGGTGGTGACGGGTTCGGCGAATTTTACCCCCAGCGGGACGCACGGCGACCTGACGATGCCGGTGAGTCGCGGCAATGCGAATAATCTGCTGGTGATCCGCGATCGCGCCCTCGCCCAAACCTTTCAACAGGAATTTAATCTGCTCTGGGGCGATGGCCCCG
>CAZCWE010000150.1:3594-8973 GCA_964502285.1 uncultured Spirulina sp.
TCCTCCGGCCCACCCCTGGAGACCACCGGGATATTCACCGGTCAACTCGATCGCCAGTTGTTAACCTCTGGCGGTAATCGCCGACCCCGGCACCGGGAACCTCGAAGCCGTGAAAAGCCTTTCCCATCTGACATCGCCCGCGATCGCCCCAAACCTTCACCATCGGAGCCTCCCGCGTCATCGTCCATTTTTCCCCCACCTCCCCCTCCCAAGCCTGGGAAATGAGCAGCAACGGCCTGATCGCCCGCACCCTGAGCGCGGCGAATCAAAATGTTGATCTGGCTCTTTTCGTGTTTTCTGAGCAGGCGATCGCCAACGCCCTCGCCACCCGCCACCAACAGGGAACCCAAGTCCGCGTTTTGATTGACCCTAGTTTTGCCTTCCGCGACTTCAGCGAAGGCCTCGATCTTTTGGGTGTGACTCTCCTCAACAAAAGCTGTCAGGGGGAAGACAACAACCAACCCTGGACAACGCCCGTGAATACGGTGGGAGTTGCCAGCCTACCGCCGGGGGATAAGTTGCACCATAAATTCGGCATCATGGATCAGCGGGTGGTGATTACCGGGTCGCACAATTGGTCAGCGGCAGCCAATCACGACAACGACGAAACAGTGTTAGTGATTGATAATCCTGCGATCGCTGCCCATTTTCAACAAGAGTTTGATCGACTATTTACCGGCGCACAATTGGGCATTACCCCCGCCGTGGAAACCAAAATCCAAGAACAAGCCCAAGCCTGCGGGATGTAGAAGAAGAGTGAAGGCTGAGCGAAGTCGAAGCCTGAGCGGCCGGGCTTCGACTTCGCTCAGCCCTCGGTTGTTGATCTTTTGCTCGACTTTAGAGAGTTGGAATTAGCATGAAATTGCAACACCATCGAAAACATATGAGTGCGATTCAACTCAATTTAAAACCCATTATTCCGCATTTCACCCATGAGCAATTCTATGAATTGTGCATGGCAAATCAAGATATTGCGATGGAACGGACTGTAACGGGAGAATTGATTATTATGCCTTCGGTTGGTGGTGAAAGGGGTGAACGCGAAGCGGATTTGATTACAGATTTAGTGATTTGGAATCGTCAAACGCAACGAGGAAAAGTATTTAGCTCCTCAACGGTTTTCAAACTCCCAAATGGGGGCGATCGCTCCCCCGATGCGGCATGGGTTCAACTCGAACGATGGAACGCCTTAACACCGAAGCAGCGCAAAAAATTTCCGCCCCTCTGCCCCGATTTTGTCATTGAATTGCGCTCAGACAGCGATCGCTTCAACCCCTTGCAAGACAAAATGCAAGAATATCTCACCAGCGGTCTCCAACTCGGTTGGCTGATTAATCCCCAGAGGCAAACAGTGGAAATCTATCGACCGGATCAGGCCGTTGAGGTGCTCACGCTCCCGGCGACGCTGTCCGGGGAGTCAGTGCTGCCGGGGTTGAGTATGACACTCGATTAAGTCTGGTTGCAGAACCCATTACGGCAATACGAGATCATCCAATTCGGCGTAGTCGGGGAGGGTGCGATCGCTGGGTTTGCCGTGGCGGAGGACGAGGCGATCGTGTTGCGATCGCGCCAACAATTCGCTGTAGTAGCGGGCGGGGAAAATTACCAAATCCGCCGAGCGTCCCGGTTCGAGGCGATTGTGTCCTAAGCCCATGCTGCGGGATGGCTGATCGTTGACGGTCTGAATCCAATCGCCGTAGGGATAGTCCAGGTGGGCAATGCGCACCGACTGCGTCCAGACTTCGAGCATATCGTGATCCCCAAAACCATAGAAGGGATCGCGGCAATTGTCACTGGCAAAGGAGAGAGAAATCCCGGCTCGGCGGGCTTCGTGGGCTAGGGTCACGCCGCGCCAGCGTGGGGTTGTGCCATCGGTGCGGCGGTCTTGCAAGAACAGATTGCACATCGGCAAACTCACCAACTCAATCCCCGCCTCGCGCACGAGGTTGAGGGTGATGTCTACCTCTTCCGGTGCTTGCATCGCCAAGCTACAGCAATGGCCACAAAGGATCTGTCCCTGAAACGAATGACGGAGGGCGGCTTGGGCGAGATGACGGAGGCTCATGGAGGTGGGATCTTTCGTTTCATCGGCGTGAAAATCCAACTGCTCGATCTGGCGATCGGCGGCGAGTTGAAAGAAGGTATCAAGCTGCTGATCGAGATTGGGGTGGGGATAGGTGACAGCGCCTAAAACGGCTCCCAGGTCGGCAATTTGGTCAGCGACGGCAACGCCTGCGGGGGTGAGAAAATCGTTCAGGGTCAGGAGCGAAACGATTTGGAGGGTAATGCGATCGCGCCATTCCTCCCGCAGTTGAGCGGCGATCGGGAGGCTGATTTTCGCCTGACCGTTGCCGCAGTCGATATGGGTGCGGATCGCCGTTGTGCCGTGGGCCTCGCTGCAACGCAAACCGAATTCCATCCGCCGCCGCACATCGTCATGATGCCAATGGGCAGCGGCATCGGCGCGGGTGGCGTGGAGTGCGCCGGTAAATGTGCCGTCAGGATTGGGCGATCGCTCCCAAATATGCCCCTTATCAAGATGAGTGTGGCTATCCACAAACCCCGGCAACACCAGCCGCCCTTGCAGATCCACCCTGGGCAGGGTGTCGGCGGGGGTCAGGGCGGCAGGTTGCACAGCCACTAGTTGACCATCGGCAAGGCAGAGATTGACGGGCACGAGGCCGGTGCGATCGCCCCCATCCGGCCAATGCGCCGGGAGCAACGTCACCGGACAATGGGCATTGATGAGCCAGTATCGGTCATGGTGAAGCACCGCAGCATTGAGCATAGTAAAAAATGCCAAAACGAGTAAGAGCAGTAACGCCAGGCAAGGGAATTCCGTCAGCCTTGGGCGTAGCCGTATGGATTCAGTCCTGTCACGTTGACCCTACCATTGGCAGACCCGTGCATTCAACTTCTAGCACCGTCAATCCAAGCATCTGTTTTTATGGGGAGGCAGGACGTGAAGACACCACAACATTCGGGAGGGCGGCAGGAGGGTTGAGATGCGCGGCGGATTCGCCGAGTAGCTGGGATTCACACCAGGCGAGCCCTTGATTCAGGGTGGTGAATTGCTGACAGGTGGTGCTAGAGTCGAGCGCGTCACCCCGTTGGAGCACGGTCACGAGGTCATCGGTGAGCCCAATGTAGACAAGGCGGATCTCCTGTTGGGTGGCGAGTTTGCGGATTTTTGTGAAATTGAGCGTCGCGGAGGAATCAATGCCGCTGACGAGGTGAAAATCGAGAACGAGGTAGCGCAGGGGAGGGTCTTGTTCGAGGCGATCGCGCACCGCTTCGAGCAAATGATTCGCCCGTCCGAAGAAGATAAAGCCGTGGAGTTGCAAGATGTGGATGGCTTCACCTTGGCGATCGAGGATGTCCTGTTCTTGGGGGGTGCGTGCGATTGTGCTTTGTTGATGAATCCCGGAAAATTGATCGCGGGTGGCATGAATCCGGCTGTAGTTCACCACAAACAGCACCACCGACATCACCAACCCCACCAACACCCCTTGGAGAAAGCCCACATGGTTAATCACCACCATGATCAACACAATCGTTAAATAATCCGCCAAGGGAAGTTTAAACGCCGCTTGATAGATCCATTGGATCAGGAGATCAATGCCCAAATAGAGGAGCAAGCTACCGAGAATGGGTTTGGGGAAATAGGCGAGAAAGTCCGAGCCGAGGATGAGAACCAGGAGACAGGGAATGGTTTTAAACACGCCCGCCAAGCGGTGATTGGCCTGCATTTTATGCACCAGCAAAGTGCTCGGCAACGCTTGATTGCCCGCCATGCCGCCGCCTAACCCAGCGGCAAAATTAGCCAGCCCCACCGCTTGGAGTTCTTGGTTAATGTCAATGTCTTTTTCAACGGCTAATTCAATGCCGTTGTTGGTGAGCACGAGGGACAGCAAGCTAATAAACATCAGGGTGGCGATCGCACCCCCTTGCCCCAGAATCACCCCCCAATCCACCTGCTGCAACTCTTGCCAGCCAAGGGGATGCCAGAGTCCCCCTTGGGACGACGACTGCAACAACCAGCCCGCCTCGCGAGCCGCATCAACCGGGGTCTGCGTGATCCACAGTGCCCCGTAAAAGGTCAGCAACATCAGCACCAGACTCCCCGGCAAAATCAGGTAATGGCGAATCTGTTTGGTGACTCCCAACAACGCCACACCCAAACACACCCCAACGCCCCAATGCCACGCCAGGGTTGGCTGCATCAGTTGGGGGAGCGTGGCCAGCGTCACCGGGAGATCACTCATCACCTGCACACCCCCCCGCACCAGGAGCAACCCTGTCCCGGCCATAAACCCGCCCACCACCGGATAGGGAATAAAACTGACGGCTTGACCGAGTTTTAACCGCCCCAGGATGAATAAAAAGAGACCCGTACAGAGGGAGCCGATCGCGATCGCAGCAATCACCGTCAGCACCATAATCTGGGGATCACCCTCGGCCATTTGCGCCGCGATCGCCGCCGCCATCACCGCCAACACCGCCGTCGGGGCGGCAAGGGGCGTGGCAATCATCCCCGGCAAAGAGCTAAACAGAGCCACCATGATACTGATCGCCGCTGTACTAAAAATAGCAATGCCCACACCCACATTGAGATAGGGAGTCAACGTCCCTGAAAAAATGAGTGCGGCGTAGGAGATCCCACGAATAATCCCGATAATACCGGTGACTCCGCCCGCGATCGCGCTTGATAGCAAATGCTTGGGATGTAGCTCGGTGGCGATCGGGGCAGGTAAAAACGAAGAAGAAGGCGAAGACGAAGTCATTAATCTGACAGGTGCTGATAGCGATTGTAAACAGAAGACGTGTTTCGGTTGGACGGTGCTGCTACCGTCACGCGGGGAATAGATTGGAAGGCTGTTTTGAGGGTCTCTAGCCCTGATTCTAGCCTATGGATTTGCTCCGAAAAGGTAGCCAATTGTGCTAATTGAGCGGCGAGTTCGGCATAGTTTTGTTGCGTTTTGTGATGATTTTGGTGGGAGTCTTCTTGATACTGGTGCAGGGTTTGGGTCAGGGTGGCCTGTTGCTCGTTGAGGGCGGTTTGAGTCTCTTGACTGCGGGCTTGGTGGTCGTGAAATTGCGATCGCACCCCATCGAGTTGAACCTGTACCTGCGTCAATTGCGCCTGTAACGATGCCCGCATCTGATCAAGCTGTGGGGCAATGTTCTGAAGCTGCTGTTGCTGGGCAGTGAGTTCCTGCTCTAGGGTGAATCGCCCCTGCTCAAGCTGTTGCTCTAGGCGTTGTTCCGTTTGTCGCAGGATGTCGGGTAGATGGGTGGTGATGCTCTGGATTTGCTGTTGGAAGTCAGTCTGTTGCTGTTGGAGGTGGTTGAGGTGGGTGGTGTTTTGGGTCAGTTGAC
>CAZCWE010000151.1:0-8968 GCA_964502285.1 uncultured Spirulina sp.
CAATGGTTTCCATAGCGATATCCTAGCCTGAAGGCTCCCCCTCAGTCTAGAAACCCCCTACTCGCCAAGCAATCGCTGTCGCACACTTTCGGCGATTTTTTGGCCTAAATATTCCGGAATCAAACTCTCATTCGGGCCGAGCAAATACAAAATCAAGCGGGTTCGTCCCCGCCACACCAGCAAATTCGCATTCACCACCAGCAGATCTTCCTGCCAAATGGCATACATCACCTTATAAAACAGACCCGGCTGGTTATCCGCCTCAATCAGCAACGCCGGCAAGTGAAACACCGGATCAACATAAAACTCCGTCTCCACCTGTTCGAGCCCCGCATCCAGGTTAAACTCCACCGCCAGCATTTCTTCCACTTCAAACCGGCCCGCCAAGGCTTCTCGAATCGCGCGACAGACATTATCCGCCGTCTTATCCGACAGAGCCTTATTCCCCCGCGAAACCACGAGCTTGATGAACACCAACATCGGTGGCTTGATTTGGCCGTATAAATTCAGGCTGTGAATCGTTAACCCGTAGGCGGCTAAAACACCGAAAATATCACTCAGGAGAAAAGACTGGTTGCGATAGGCGAAGTGAAGGGCACTTTTGGAGCCTTCCGGACGCACTTCAATAATGGCCAGCTTGTTCCGATAGAGGCGGTAGGCGAGGCGTAAATTTTGCAGTTGAATTTCACTGCTTACGAACTGTTCGTAAAACTGCGGAAATGCTTGGTTGAACCGTTTTAGAAGGCTGAGAGTGGATGGTTTTAAACCCGCCGCCATAGTCGTCTCGATCGCCGTAAGGGGAACTAGGAAGGAGCATGATGAGGAGTCCAGACAGGTTCATCATCTCAATAGCATCAGTCTAGTCTAAACAACGCCATCGACGCGGGACGAAATTTTGGGGGGAACAGCCGGGACATGAGAGCAGCCAACCTGTCCAGTTTCAGCACCGGCATGAAGAAGCTCAGATTCTAGGCTCAGTGTGAATGTCGGGAGTCTGTCACTTGTGCTATCATCTTGCCTATTGTGTCCCGTCTGCATCCAGGTCATCACTAGATCTAACAGTGTTGATTTCTGTGCAACAGCAATGTACTGAACGGCTCTCTCAAGATCGATTCTGTACAGGATAAATGGGGTTAAACCACGGCGGATCAATCGTACAATTAGGCATTGATAAATTTGCCACATTGGCATGGGTTTTTGGAAAAGTTTATTTAGCCAATCAGATTCTGTCGCGACGCCTCAACGTCCTAACCCTGTTGAGGCCGTGGGCGTTATGCCTCAAGAGTCGCGGGTTGTGTTCAGCACTGAGCGTGAACTTGATCTGTATGAATTGGAGGAGTTGTGTGATGCGGTGGGATGGTCCCGTCGCCCTCTCCGGAAGGTCAAAAAGGCGATTCAGAATAGCTTTTTGGTGGTGTCGATGTGGGAGCAGCGCGGGGCGAAGCGGCGTTTGATTGGCTTTGCGCGTGCCACCTCTGACCATGCCTTTAATGCCACGATTTGGGATGTGGTGGTGCATCCGGACTATCAGAGCCGGGGGTTAGGGAAGGCGTTGATGCGCTATACCCTGAAAAAATTGCGCGGCGAGGATATCAGCAACATCACGCTATTTGCTGATCCCCATGTGGTGGATTTTTATCGCCGTTTGGGGTTCATCCTTGATCCTGAGGGGATTAAGGGGATGTTTTGGTATCCGGATTAGTGTCGGCCGGGGAAAGTGTCTAGCCAAGGTTGAAGGCGATTCGTTATACTGCTCAGGGTAGAGTGGAATGACCACGGGATGTAGCGCAGCTTGGTAGCGCGCCTGCTTTGGGAGCAGGATGTCGCAGGTTCAAATCCTGTCATCCCGATTTTTAGCTTCTCCGTGAAAGCCCCGCACTCTGCCGAAGGCGAGTGACGGGATGAAAGCGGGGCGGGTGCGAGTCCCCCTCGTCGTTATGCCAAGCACTTGCGAAGCGATGGAGAGGGGAAACGAGTAACCGCCAATCTTGTAAAATTGAATTGGCACGGCAGCAATGCCCATGATGGCCAAGACTAGCGGCAGCTTTTTGTCCCGACACAAACGTACAGGCTTGCCTGGTGAACAGTGCGGCGGATAAGAAATGCAGGAGTCCTCAAAAAAGATAATTGAATCATCTGCGGCTGGATAGGTCGTGGATGTCAAAAAAACGCCTGTGGACGGGTTCTGTCGGGGGCTTTGCCTAGACAAGACCGGATGAAGCAGGAACTTCCCAAAATGCCGGGGCAGATGGACTTCTGTCCGTGAGGTGGGAAGCCCGTGCTGTACCCGTAGGGTCAGCATCGGGAGAATGTCACAGTTAACGAAAATTGTCAGATTCGGGGTTGAACTTCCTTCCCATTTTGAGAAGGTTGGGTCGATTTGTGTTGGGGATGGACGGAACATTATTCGGGACGTTCTGGTCTTAAGGAGGGACGAGACTACTGCATTGTTTGTCTGAATTTGGGTGGTTCATTGCCGACTGGATCGTAATGCTGAAATAATGTGTCCAGTCTTGACTCCTGCACAATCTAACCAAGATGGACAGGCAGGAAACTGACACAGGAAACGGGTACGATCGCATGTAATTCTTTACTGTAAATATCACGTCACCCCTGTTATTTTGTACGGATCGAAGAAGAATGAAGAGGATTTCCATGAACAAGAGATTGATGCGCTGGGTTATGTCGATGGGTTTGGTGGGTTCGACGCTCCTGTCTGCGATCGCGCCAGCGTTAGCCTTAACCCCAGCCGAAATTGAAGAACGCCTCGAAGCCATTCCCGTGTTTACCGTTACCGATGAAAATGGTGCGCCCCTCGTGGCCCGCGTAGACAATCAACTGTTTGCCGGGGTCTTCATCGATCCGAATGATGCGGATGCCTTTCGACAACGGGTGTTGTCCGGTGATGGCAACTTCAACGGCACGGTGCAGGTGATTCCGGTGTCGATGAAGGAAATCTACAACATTGAGCGGCGACGGATGCTTGCCGCCCAAAACGGTGGCGCGTCTGAAGATGATGTGGACTTTGTTTATATCCCCGATCAACAGGAAGTCCAATCGGCTCAGACCTTGTTACCGGCGGATCGTGAACTGCAAGGTGTGCCCCTCTTTGCAGTCCGGGTGAGCGATCCTGCCAATGAGGCCAATAGTGTCTATCTCACCTTGGAGCAGGAAAATGGCGACCCGATTGTGCCCTTCTATTTTTCCAAGCAACAGGCCGATGCCTTAGCCCAACGCTATCGGGAAAGTTCTGAGTTACCCGCGAACTCGAATCAAGTGACCATTGAAGTCAGCACCCTCGAACTGATTTTGGCCAATTGGGAGCAGAGCAACCAACCGGGACTCCAGCAGATTTTCCTCGTGCCGTCGAGTGAAGCACTCCAACGGGTGAATGGTGGGAATTAATCTGAATTCAGTGGTATTGTTCATGACTCGATGATCACCGGACAAGACCTTTGGGATTGGCAGCAGCAGGCGAAACAAACGGCTGCTGCTGTTTCCGTTGATCCGAGGGAGGTGGATTGGCTGCTCCAGGGGTTGATCGGTTTGGATCGTTTGAGTTTACGCCTGGGAACCTATCGAGAGCAGGGGGCGATCGCCACCGCTTGGGATCGGGCAGGGTTAGAGCGGCTGTGGCAACAACGACTAGAGGCACGGATGCCGGTGCAATATTTAGCGGGGCATACGGTATGGCGACATCTGCGGCTCACGGTGGGGCCAGCGGTGTTGATTCCCCGGCCGGAAACAGAGCAGATGATTGAGATTGCCTCGGAACAGGTGGCACGCTGCCCGGCCTTGGCGACGGGGGTTTGGGTGGATCTGGGAACAGGAAGCGGCGCGATCGCCCTCGGATTGGCCCAAGCGTTGCCGGATGCGATCGTCCATGGGGTGGATTGCAGTGAGGCGGCCTTGGCGATCGCCCGTCAAAACGGGGAATTGAACGGTTTGCGCGATCGGGTCACCTGGCATCACGGCTCCTGGTGGCAACCCCTCCACGCCCAAGCCGGAACCATCGCCGCCATGCTCTCCAATCCCCCCTACATCCCCAGTCGCGACCTGGAACAATTGCAACCCGAAGTCCGCGACCACGAGCCCCACCTGGCCCTCGATGGCGGTGACGACGGCTTAACCGCCCTCCGTCATCTGATCACCACTGCCCCCCAGTTCCTCCAACCCGATGGATTGTGGCTCGTGGAATTAATGGCAGGCCAAGCCCCCACCGTGGCGGATCTGCTCCGGGATCATGGCCAATATCACCGCATTCAAATCTATACCGACCTCGCCGGGATTGAGCGTTTTGTCCTTGCCTATACTCTGCCTTGAGGCGGATCGCCGCCGGTGACGGAGGATCTAACCTTCGACCTGTTCGCGATCCGGATAGAATAAACTAGCAATGTTTTCTCGTGCGACTGGCTGTATGTATGTTTCCGCTCTCGACACATTGGCGCAATGGGTTCAAGCCGGGGATGTCATTTCGTTTCCCACGGATACCGTGCCCGCCTTGGCCACGCTGCCCCACCAGGGCCAGAAGATTTTTAACACAAAGCAACGAGCCGCTGATAAACCTCTGATCCTGCTGGGGGCAGCGTGGGAGGATTTTTTACCCTATCTTGCGGGAACAGCAGCAGAACAGGAGCAATGGCGTGCGATCGCTGCCCAGCATTGGCCCGGCCCCTTAACCCTCGTCCTCCCCGCCACGGATGCCGTTCCCCTCGCCATGAATCCCCAGCAACCCGGCACGATCGGCATCCGCATTCCCGCCCATGACTTTGCCCTCGATCTCCTGCGCCACACGAAACCCCTCGCCACCACCAGCGCCAACCTGTCCGGCTCACCGCCCCTGACCACCCTAGCGGCGATTCATGAGACCTTTCCCGCCGTCGGAGTGCCAGGCCCGGAGCTATTGCCCACCACTCATGATTTGGGCAGTGGTCAACCCTCAACTGTTGCAAAATGGACACAGAACGATTGGCATATTCTGCGTCAAGGTAGCATCGTTTTAAGCCACTGAAACAATTAACATGGATGATCCTCAGACGTTAGAGTCTCTTTCTGCCGATTTAGCCACGATGACCCTGGCCTATGAACAGGCAATACACCTAGGGCAACTTAAAGGCGGGTTTCTCGCCCGCACGTCTCACGAACTTCGCGCCCCCCTCAGTAGCATGATGGGGCTACATCAACTCATCTTGTCGGATCTCTGCGAAAATCCCGAAGAAGAGCGCGAATTTGTGCGGCAAGCCCACGAAGCCGCGCAGAAACTCCTTAAGTTATTGGATGAAATTATTTATGTGTCCAAGCTCGATTATGGTGCGAACCGGATCGAGGTGCATCCCCTGGCGATTCAAACGGTGTTTGCCGGGGTTGAACGACTGACGCACCTGTTGGCGACGAATCGGGGCTATGGTTTGACCATTCCGGACATTGATGACGAAATCTACATCATGGCCGATGAGAAAAAGTTTGTGCAGGCGATCGCCAATGTGATGAGTGCTGCGATCGCCCTGATGAAAGAAGGTGAATTATCCCTCAGTCTTGAACCCCAGGCCGAAACCGTCGATTTACTGTTACAAGTTCAGTCGCCCCACACCATTTGGGAAACAGACTCTTTAGAAGCTCCGTTACCTTCCCTCGCCACAGCGGACGATGGCTATGCCCTACCGACTCCCCTACCGTCAGCGGCGATGACCTTTAACCTGAGTAAAACCCTCGTCCAGCACATGGCAGGTTCACTCACCCTCGAAGCCACTCCCGCCGCCGGGGATGCCCTCACCCAAATTCGCTTTCAAATGCCGATCGCTGAGCCAGAGCCGGAACTGTTGGAATAGTCTCACGTTTAGGGTCGCCGTCAAAAAGCAAGAATCATTCACGCTGAACCCCGTAGTTGCTAGAATTTGGAGCCGAGACAATCACGGCGGCGTTTTGGCCCCCGAAGCCGAAACTGAGGCAGAGGGTGTGATCGATGGGGGCTGGGGTTGCCTGACCCACGAGGTTAAGGGCGGGAAAGGCGGGGTCGTGGAGTCCGACGCAGGGGGGGAGGGTTTGCGATCGCAACGCCAACGCACAAAACGCCACCCCCAAGGCTCCCGATGCCCCCAAGGTATGACCCGTCGCGCCCTTCGTGGAACTAATCGGGAGCGCGGGGGGGAACAGTTGCGCGATCACTGCCGCCTCCTGGAGATCATTGCGGTGGGTGCTGGTGCCGTGGGCGTGGAGATAGCTGATCTGGTTGGGGGTTAATTGGGCCCGATGTAGGCAGTGCTGAATCGCTTGGCGTGCCCCGTGGCCGCTGGGGTCGGGGGCGCTGACATGGTGGGCATCGGCGGTGAAGCCAATGCCGCGAATTTCGGCGTAGATGGGGGCGTGACGGGCGGCGGCGATCGCTGTCGATTCTAAACACAACAACGCGCCCCCTTCGCCGAGGGCCAAGCCTTCCCGGTGGCGATCGAAGGGATAGCAGCCGGTTTGAGCCAATGCGCCCATCTTGGCAAACCCGGCGAGGGTGAGGGGGGTGATCGGGGCTTCGACGGCCCCGACAATGACGCGATCGCACTCACCCCGTTGAATCAGGCTATACCCTTGGGCGATCGCCCACAGTCCCGTTGCACAGGCGGCCATGGGAGCCTGCACCGGGCCGCGACTGTGAATCTGAGCGGCGGTGTGCCACGCTGCGGCATCGAGGCCGTGGGTTTGCCACCTTAACGACGGCGATCGCTCACCCCAGGCCGCTTCCCAGTCCCCCTGACAACCCCGGCTCGACCCCACCACTACCCCACAATCCGGCAGTGGTAGATCTAGCTCTGCATCGGCCACCACAGCGGCAATCAGGGGAGGAATTAAATCGGTTAACCGTTGTGGGGTTGCGCCGATCATCGCCAAGGGGGCCGGGGGTAACGTCGAAAACGGCTGCCGCAGGTGAATCGCGGATTCACCCCTCAGCAGCCGTTGCCAGGTTTGGCATTGGTTCCCCAAGGCTGAGGATAGGCCAATGCCGGTAATCACCACGCCCATGGCGGGTTAGGGTTGTTGGAGGTTGTCTAAGCCCTCGGTCACCGTGGCGGATTGAATGCGATCGCCTTGCTCAATGCTGTCCACCACATCCATGCCGTCCGTCACTTGACCAAACACGGCATAGCTCCCATCCAAAAAGGACAGGTCATCTAGGGCAAAGTAAAACTGGGCCGAAGCGGAATCGGGCATCTGTGAGCGGGCCATGGCGATCGCCCCTCGCGTATGCTTCAACTCCGGGCCCGTCGGGCCCGTAAGCACCGTGCTGTAAGTCGGCTCCGATGCCCCCGCTGGGGTGATTTCCAACGGAATATAGCGGGGTTTGCCGGTGTCTGGATCAACAAAACTCCCTGTCCCTAAACGGCTTGCCGGAAAATCCGGATCTTTGCCCTGGGGGTCTCCGCCTTGGGCCACAAAGGGGGTGGGTTGCGTCACCACCCGGTGAAACACCAAATTATCGTAAACACCGCGCTGCACCAGATCCACAAAATTACCCGCAGTAATCGGGGCATTGTCGCCATCGATGGCGATCGTGATCGGTTGATCCTTCACTGTCATCACAACAGTCGCCTGGCCATTGAGGCGGGGTAAGTCACTCATGTCATTACTCGATTGTGCGGTAATTGTGCCAGGTTCGGCGGGAGCCGAATCGGCGGTCGTCTCACTAGCGCGGGTCGAAGCAGCGGTGGTTTCCGTGTCTGAGGTTGACGTGCTCGCGGGAGTGCTACACCCCACCACAAACAGAGCAGTGAAGAGCACTGCCCACATCATGATCTGCCGTTGTTGTCTGAACCAAACAGTCATCATTCAGTCTTCCGTAGTTATCAAAAAAATGGGTCTAGGGTAGAGAGAAACTCAGTTAGGCCATTCTAATCAGCGCACCCTGAGCCTGTGGTTGGCGAAGCCTCCCGGAGGGATAGGGTAAGCGGCCGGGCTATCTCCTGCGGAGACGTTGCGCGAGCGACAAACTCAGCCCTCAACTATCTTGTTTGAGCCAAAAGAAACATCAAATGTCCTAAACAATCTGCGTCTTACTCTAAACCCTCGTTTTCCTGGGACAATCTTGATGCGATTGTCTTGGGCATAAAAGTCGCCATCGGGCATTGGGAGACCATAAACGAACGCAGAGCGACGGTAAGGCTCGTTCCGGAGCGCGTTGCCGTGAAGCGTTCAGAGATTCTCACCCTTTTAAAACGAGGCAGTCGATCTAAAGACCTTCAAGGGGAACATCGAGGAAGCGAGCCAAGGCAGCCCCTTGGTTTTCCAATTGAGACAAGCTCAGCGGTTCACCCACACGGGTGAGGGGGATGTCTCGGCTGGACTTGACCCGTAGATACAGGGCGCGTTTGGGGTTGAGTCCTTCGCGGATCTCAGCGCGGATCGATTGCACATCATCTAGGGTGTAGGTGACGTTAATTTGCCGATTTTTACCGGGGAATCCCCAGCGAAAAATCGTCACTTGCTGTTCCGCCTTGTCGAATTCGTTGTATCCCCCTCCAACATCCAGGATGAACATAATGCCCTGATACAGGGCAATGAGGCTGCCAACCACACCATAAAACAGGAGGGCAATCCCTTGAGGAATGAAGACCAATTGGGTGGTATCGGTGACAGGAAGCAGGTTTTTGTGCAAGTAGCTTGAGAGGCCAGCGAGGAAAAACCCAATGCCACCGATGGCTGAGATAACCGCCCAAAAAATGTTGCTGATCCGGCGAGAGCCTAGCACCGTTTGCCGAAGGACTGACTCTGTGGGGGATGATATCGATGCGGTCATGAAACCAAATTTCTCAAAGATGCTATGGGGTTAGAGTCCAATTCTACCACTGGAGTTGACGCTTACTGGGGTCGGTGCATCCGCAGGGTGTTTTGGCCATTGGGGGAGGTGGGATGGTAGATTTCTGAGGAATGATGTGTCAATTTGTAAAATTTTCGGTAATAATGTTTTAAGTGCCGGAAAACC
>CAZCWE010000152.1:0-7560 GCA_964502285.1 uncultured Spirulina sp.
GTCGGTAACATCGGTGCGATTGTCCGACCATTCAGACCCCACCGCGCCGTTAAAATCTTCGCTGTAGACAGTGGTTTCGGTGGAGGTAGTAACGGGATTCACCAGTGCATCAAGACCCGCCCGGAGAATGAGCGCCGGGCTACTGGTGAGGATAGCGATATCCGGATCACTCCCCGTCAGAGCCGTATCCGGGCGGGTGATGGTGATGTTATCCACCGTGATGCTGCCCAAGGCTTCGATTTTCAACGCTGCACCGCTGTAGTTGCTCAGGGTCACATCCCCCGCTGAACTGATAATCGGGTCATAGAGCGAGAGAAACGTGCCCGGATTGCCTGCCAAATCCTGCACGTTAAAACTGCCGCCACTGGTGAAATGAGCATCCCCCGACACAATGCCATCACTGGCAAAGGTCATCGCGCCAATGCTGGCAAAGGGGGTAATCTCTAGGTGATTCAGGGCGAGAATGTCGATTTTTTCCGCACCTTGGGCCCAAAGGTTGCCGCCTGCGTGGGCGAGAAATGGGGCAGTTTCCGTATCGCGAATGATGAGCGTATCCCCCGCAACGATCGCTAAATCCCCCTGAGTCACAATGCGGCTACTGGGCAGAAAAATGTTATCCGTGGCGGTGATCGTGGCGGTTTGCGCGATCGCATCCCCCACCACGCCATCGCCAGCCACCGCCTGCACCGTCACCCCGCCCTCCGGTGCAGCCAATCGCCCGGTACTAATCACCGTCCCCCCACTGAGGGAGAGATCGCCCCCAGTTGAAACTAAATCCCCCTCATTGATGATGTCTGCGATCGTGTGGCCGTTCCACTGCACCCCTGGCGTGACGTTGACGGTTAATAACGGAGCGGCATTCGGATCAGTGGCACTAAACGTTTCGCCGGTATTGAAGAGGAAGCGATCGGCGGTGCTGGCGTGAAATGACCCCTTAATATCGAGGCGAGCGTTGGGGCCAAAATAAATTCCGTTGGGATTGAGGAGGAAGAGATCGGCATTCCCCAAGACCCCCAATGTGCCGAGGATGTTAGAAAAGTTGTGCCCAGTAACTCGTGTGAAAATCGTGCCGATCGCCGCAGGATTCGCAAAATAGACAGTTTGATTACCGCCGACATTAAAGTCTTGGAAACTGTGGAAGAGGCTTTGACCCCGAATCGCTCCCCCTTCGATGAGGTCGTGATGGCTGTGGGGGGTGACGCGAGAGGATTCAGCACCGAGGGTTTGGTCTGGGGTGAGTTGGGCAAGGGTTGGAGCGGCGGTGAGGAGAGCGATCGCGCTGCCTAGACCCAAGCAACTAACAGGCATCAAAACAGGGTGTGATATCATCATCCCAAGTTGTATTTAAATATGTTTTTCAATGGATTTTATCCATTTAATTTAACACTTGAAGTTGTCAATATCAGGTAAACGTTAGATGAATATGAAGTTTTTTTCTACCTTTAATATTTAATAGTTGCCTGAATGCACCGTTATTCATAACAGTGGACTGAGTACAGAACAAAAAATCAGGTTGAGGTTGAACCCCTGATAATTTCGTAGGTTGGGTAGAAACAAGAGCAAACGGGAGCATCCCAGTTTCGCCGTGAACCCACCCCGCGCTCCGCGCACCCCTCCTCGGAGGAGTACCCCGCAGGGAGTGGGTATAGCAGTAGTCACAAAGTTTAGGACACCTAACCTGAATTATTCACCAGTTGCTGTAATCCTTGCTGGCTGGACAGCCTACAAAACAGACTGTTTTTTGAGTAAATTGCTGGATTGCTTTCCAGAAGGGGGTTTCAGCGATTTTCCAAAATTGTCATGAATAATCCAGGCTAAGGTTCCCTTTTTCTCAAAAGATACAGTCGAGGGCTGAGGGTCGTCGTTCGCGTAGCGTCTCCGCAGGAGATAGCCCGGCCGCTTACCCTAATTCCTACGGAAGGCTTCGCCAACGACTCCGCTCAGGGTGCGCTGCTTAGAATAGACCTCTTGCACGAATCATACTCCCCAATTGTGATAATCCTCTCTAGGAGAGGCATACAGCCACTTTAGGATAGTTGGCACAGTGACGTGATTTGGTATTGCTGCAAGAGGTCTAATGTCCTAACACACTTGTCTACTGCTATGAAATTTGACTAGCGCGACCACCTTAAAAATGAGGTGATCAGGATAAGAGGGCTGAGGGTCGTCGTTCGCGTCGTGTCTTCGCAGGAGATCGCTCGGCGGCTTACCCTTTGATGGCCTTAGGATTCGGGAATGGGGGGCAGGGGGGCAGGATTGAGCAGGCGATTCCAGGTTTCAATTTGGGCTTGGGCGGCACTGTAGGCGGCGGTATTGGGGGGAACGAGGCGGGCGATCGCCACGGCCTCGGCCAGATTTGACGACGATCGCTGCCGAGCGATCGCGAGAATCTGCCCGCTCCACTGATTGATCCGTTGCCGACTGGTGGCCCCTTGACGGCTATTGCTGGGCACTTGCTGGGCCAGTTCAATGGCAGCATTGAGGGCTTCCGGCGTACCGGCTTGGGCCCGTTGGGATGCTTGGGCAAGCTGTTCTGCGCCCCGCACTTCTCGCTGCCACCCCTCAATTTGCTGCTGGGCTTCCCCGTAGAGGCTTCGTCCTGAGTCAATTTGTCGCGCCACTTGGATCGCTTCGAGGTATTGACCCCGATTGGCTAAGGCGATCGCCCGATCCAGGGTGGGGCGGTCTTCTTCGCGCTCCAGTTGCTGTTGCCACCCCTCAATTTGTTCCTGGGCTTCCCCGTAGAGACCGCGCCCAGAACTGACCTGGCGAGCCCGTTGAATCGCCCCTTCGAGATTGCCGGAGCGAGCCAGTTCGGCGGCAGCATTGAGAATGGGTTGGTCAGCGGTGCGCTCGATTTGGCGAGACCAATCATTGATCAACCCCTGGGCCTCGGCATGGCGAGGATTGTTGCGCGGCACGGTGCGGGCTTGGGAAATCGCCGCTTCTAGAGCGCTCTGTGTGCCTCCCCGCGCTAAGGCAATGGCGGCATCTAAACTTAAGCCGCCTTCGATGGATGCTTGCCAGCGACTGATCAGCTCTTGGGCTTGGTTATACAGAGGGCGGCCGGGGGCAATTTCTCGCGCTGTGGCGATCGCATCTTCATAGTTAATCTGAGTGCCAAAACTGGCCACCGATACCGCATCGGCAAGGGTGCTAATGTCGCTAATTTCATCCTCTAGCCGCAGGGTGCTGGGGATCTTGTTCACCACTTGCATCGCGGCTTGCCACCGTCCCTGGCGCAGATTGACCATGGCCAACTCCACAAGTTTTTCCTTGGCGCGATTGATCAGGGTTTGGGCTTCGTTGTAGGTGGAACTGGTTTTCGGCACTTGTTGAGCCGAGGCGATCGCCGCCAACAAATTATCCAAGCCGCCTTGGTCAACTTGGGCAAAGACCGCATCTAATTTTTTACTCTCTTCGCGGGCCGCATTGAGGGTTTCAAACATTTGGTCGTACCGGGTGGTCGCCCAATAGCGATTATCGAGTTTCGTCAGCCCGGCCGCCGTTTGAAACGCTTGCCCCCACAGCCCTTCATTCATTAACTCTAGGGCTTCGGCTTCAATGGCTTCGGCTTCGTCCCAAATCTCTTGCCACCCTTGGATCTTCGCTTGGATCACGGCGGGATCATCAAACTGGCTGGCAATTTGGGTCGCAAGGGCGATCGCTTCATCCAAGTTGCCCTCTTGAAAGGTTTCCTCTCCCAAGCGGAGTAATTCTTCAATCCAAATTTCGGTGTAGCGTTCAATTTCAGGGTACAGGGGATGATCCACCGGGAGATTTTGCACCAATTGCAAGGCTTCCATCAGATCGGGAATCGTTCCTTTATTGGCGGCTAACTGAGCGCAGTAGAGGCGCATCGAGGCCGAGGCGGTGGGCAAAAAGATGCGTGGACAGTTGGGGACGGCGGGTGATTTCAGCAGCAACGCCGTCGCCGCGAATCCGATGCCCCCGGTACAGAGGACGAGGAGAAGCGCGATCGCTTGCCAATTCAGGCGGCGGGGTTTGGGGTCTGGCTCCGTGGGGGGTTCGGCGTTTGGCGGTGGTTGGGGGACTGTCCGGGCCCGGGTTGAGGCGGTGGGTTGGACAAACTTAGAACGAGGTGCTGTACCAATCAGGTGAAATCCATCATCTAAGGACGGGTCCCGCTTGGCACGAGGGGAGGATGGTAATTGAGAGTAGTCGTTCGGCTTCATCGCTGACCCCGCAGTGATGCACGTCAGTTTAAGTCTTTCTGTGCAGAATGTGCATAATAATAACACGCTCCCCTCTAGCACTTGCCTCAAACCACGACGGGTGGGGTCTTGCTTGTTCTCATTTGATCTCAAAACCAATATTGCCGTGTTGAACGTTGTCTTGTGCGGGTCATTCCTCCGCCGCGTATTGTTGAAAATTGTGCCCGGATCGTTGCTGGCGGTGGCCTTGCCCACGGTGGCGATCGCGCAAGATCTGTCCCTGACCGTTGTGCGTGATCCTGCCAATCAAACCCAATGGAGCGGCATTACGCGCCGTTTGCAGGCCCTTGATGTGGCCTATTGTGTCCTTGATGGGCGGGATCTCAATCCCCAACGCTTGCCCCAACCCCGCAATGCGGTGTTGGTGTTGGCCAATGTGTCGGCCCTCGATGCGAGCCAAAGTATGGCGATCGCTGCCTGGCTTCAACAGGGCGGACGGATCATCGCCACCGGCAACACCGGCAGCCTCGCCCCCGAAGCCGTCAAAACCCAACTGCAAACCCTCCTCGGTGCCACCTGGGGCTTTCCCCTCACGACCCCGGCCGCCCTGCAACTCGATGTGGCGCTGCCTGTCCCTGCCCTGCCCCTGGCGACCCCTCTCCAAGGTGCGGCCATTCTCCCCACCGATGGCAATAGCCAAGTGCTGGCCCACTGGCAAACCCAACGGTCAACCCCGGCCATTGTCGCCACGGATCAGACGGTCTTTTTAGGCTGGCGTTGGGGTAATGATCAAGTGGCCTCGGTGAATACGGATGTGGCGTGGTTTGAGGCGTTATTGCAGCAATATGGGCGGCTGCGCAGTGCCGGGTTTGGCAATGGGCAAAACTGCACCACAGGGTCGAACACCATCGCCCAAACTGTGACGCAAACGGTTTCCCAAGCCCCCCCGCCGAGGGCTCCGAGGCCAACTCCCCAAGCAGGACAACAAGCGGCGGCTCCGGCCCCTGTCCCGGCGGCGCTCCCGGCGGTGACAGTTCCCCCCGCACCCACCGCCCCGCATTCTCCCCAACAGGTGGCGACGATCATTGCGGCGGCTCCGGCTTCCCTCCGGGCGCAATATCAGGATGTGACTCGTTTTTTTGAGCGCTATGAAAGTGCGATCATCGCTGCTGAATCTCAAAAATTGACCACATCGTTTCAGGACACCGTGACCCAAATCCTGAAGCAGGACAGCGATCGCCCCCAAGCCAACCCCGAACTCCAAGGAGCGCGCGATCGCCTCAATGCGATCGTCAACCTGATCGCCCGCCAATCCTTCCCCCGTGCCGCCGCCGAACTCCGTCAACTGCAAAGCCATCTCTGGGACACCTTCCCCACCGAGCAACCGATCCGCTACCCCGAAACCCGCGCCATGTGGCTCGATCGCGGTACTATCGTCCGCACTCGCTCCGAAGCCGACCTCGCCCGCATCTTCAACCGCCTCGCCGACGCTGGCATTAACACCGTTTTCTTTGAAACCGTCAACGCCAGCTACCCCATCTATCCCAGCACCGTTGCCCCCGAACAAAATCCCCTCACCCAAGGCTGGGACCCCCTCGCCGCCGCCGTCAAACTCGCCCACGAACGGGGCATGGAACTGCACGCTTGGGTCTGGATTTTCGCCGCCGCCAATGAACGCCACAATCAAATTTTGGGGCAACCCGACAACTACCTCGGCCCCGTCTTGAGTCGGAACCCCGCCTGGGTGGCCACCGATCGCCGGGGCAATCCCTTTCAAGTCAATTCCCGCAAAGTCTTCTTTGACCCCGCCCACCCCGAAGTCCGCGCCTACCTCCTCAACCTGATCGACGAAATCGCCACCCGCTATGACGTCGACGGCATTCAACTGGACTACATCCGCTATCCGTTCCAAGACCCTAACCTGGATCAAACCTATGGCTTTGGGATTGAAGCCCGCCGCCAATTTTCCCGCCAAACCGGCGTTGATCCCCTAACCATTCGCCCCAATGACCCCCTCTGGTCGCGGTGGACTCAATTCCGCATTGAGCAGGTCAATACCTTTGTGCAATCAGCCCATACGCTGTTACGGGAGAAACACCCCGGCACGCTCCTGTCGGCGGCTGTGTTTCCAATGCCGACGCGGATTCGGCTCACCCGGTTGCAGCAAAATTGGGAAGCCTGGCTCCAGGGGGGGTATGTGGATTTGCTGACCCCGATGACCTATGCCGAAACAACCACGGAACTGCAAACCCTCACTGCTCCGGTGCTCGGCCATGGGGTACGCAGTGCCACTTTATTGATGCCGGGGATTCGGTTGTTACAGTTGCCGATGGTGGGGACATTGGATCAGATTCAATATTTGCGGGATTATGCGACGGGGGGGTATGCGCTGTTCGCGGCGGAAAATTTAAGCCTCAACTTACAAGCGGCGCTGCAAAATACCCAAGGTCGCCGCACGGCCCAAGCACCGGAGCCGATCGCCCATCGCCAACCGTTTCAAACGGCTCTCCTGCGCTATCGTGCCTTGGAGCGGGAATGGCAATATTGGATTCAGCAGGGGGAGTTTCCCGTGGATCAGCGTGTTTTGGCGGATTGGTCAGCCCAGGGGACACAGGTGGATCAAGCGTTGGCACAGCTAGCTGCCGACCCATCGGCGCGTCATGCGCGTCAGGCTCAACGGGTGCTGCGGGAGTTTCGATCGAATATGGGGCGGCAGTGGCCGGGGGCGGCGATCGCATCTCCCTATCGCCTCAAAGTGTGGGACAATCACTTGATGGGATTAGAGCATTTACTCCGGTACGGGGTGCAGCACAATTTACCCTGACACCAGGCAGGTAAGGCATAGCCTTGATTTGACCGGTTCCCGTTTACTGTTCAGTCATCTCGGATCTGGCAACTCAGATTCTGAGCAGGTTAACCTAGATGCGTAGCAAAGATTGGTGGTGTCGCGAAACTTAAGGAGTCGGTGTGTCCAAGTTTATTCAAAAGCCCGAAAAAAAACCCGTAATGCCTGCTGTGTCGGAATCCTCTACACCGGCTCCAGCAACATCTAAACCGTCCCCAGCCTCTCAGGGTGGGGGGAAGCGATCGCGTCGTCCTCTCTACAAACGACCGTGGATCTGGGTGGCTCTGGTGGTGGCGACGGGGATCGGTGGCGGTTCGGCCTATCTCTACCAACGGTGGCAAGACCTAGAAGCAACCTTGCCGGAATCTGTCGATGAAGTGATGACCTACAACCGTGAAGAAACCCTGCGGGTGCTCGCGGCTGACGATACGGTCATTCAAGAGCGCGGCCCAATCAGTCATGAAGAATTAGACATCGAAGATATTCCGGACTCCCTGGTGCAGTCGTTTATTGCCAGTGAGGATCGCCGCTTTTTGAATC
>CAZCWE010000152.1:7570-8949 GCA_964502285.1 uncultured Spirulina sp.
GGGATTTTGCGGGCCACCTGGGCGAACCTACGCGCAGGGGAGGTGGTAGAAGGGGGCAGCACGATCACCCAACAGTTGAGCCGGATTGTCTACCTCAACCAAGAGCAAGAGGTGATGCGCAAACTCCGCGAAATGCGCATTGCCCAAAAAATTGAAAATGCCTACAGCAAAGAAGAAATCCTCGAACGATACCTCAACCTCGTTTATTTGGGCAGCGGGGCCTACGGGGTGGCGGATGCGGCGTGGGTGTATTTCGGCAAAAGTGTCGATGAATTGAATGTGGCCGAAACGGCGATGCTCGCCGGGATTGCCCCGGCTCCGAGCGCCTATTCGCCCCTGGAAAATCCGGAAGCAGCTAAGGGGCAGCGCGATCGCGTCTTGAGTCGGCTCTATGACCAAGGCTTCATCGAAGAAGCCGAATATGAGGAGGCGATCGCCTCTGATCTGGCCCTCAACCCCCAAAAGCCCAAACGGTTCAATCGTGAGGTTCCTTACTTCACCGACTACATCCAAGAACGACTCCCCGAAATCCTGTCTGAGGAAGAACTTGCAGCAGGCGGGCTCACCGTGGAAACCTCCATCAATCTAGAATGGCAAATCGCGGCTGAAGCGGCCGTCGCGGAAATTGCCGAACGCTATGGCTCAGGCCAGGACTTTCAACAAGCGGCCCTAGTCGCCATTGACCCCACTACCGGCGAAATCAAAGCCATGGTAGGGGGCAAAGACTACAACAGCGAAGAGAATAACGGTCAGTTTAACCGGGTTACCCAGGCTCAACGCCAGCCAGGATCGACCTTTAAACCCTTTGTCTATGCGACAGCGATCGCCGCCGGTTTCTCCCCCTACAAAAGCTATCGCGATGCCCCCTATGTCGTCGATGGCTACGAGCCGAAAAACTACGACGAAACCTATCGGGGCAACATTTCCATGCTTGATGCCCTGACGCGCTCCGTTAATATTCCGGCCGTGCGCGCCTTGATCGAAGTGGGTTGGAACCCCGTCATTGAGGTAGCTAAAAAAATGGGCATCACCTCGAAACTCGAACCCACCTACTCCCTTGCCCTGGGGGTGTCCGAAGTGACCCTCCTCGAACTCACCAGCGCCTACGGCACCTTTGCCAACGAAGGGGAGCATTTGCCCGTCCATGGCATTACCCGCATTCTCGATCGCAATGGTGATGTGATTTACAGAGCCGAGACCAAATCCGTCCAGGCGATCGACTCCGAATCTAACGCCATCATGACCTGGATGTTAGAAACCGTGGTGGACTACGGTACTGGCACATCTGCCCAGCTTTCCGGGCGTTCCGTTGCTGGGAAAACCGGCACGTCGGATGATTACCGCGACCTCTGGTTTGTGGGGTATATCCCTCAACTGGT
>CAZCWE010000153.1:0-8939 GCA_964502285.1 uncultured Spirulina sp.
ATTGGGGCGTGGCTGGGGTGGCAGGGGGCGGCCCTGGCGGCGTTTTTGGGCTGTGCGCTGGGGGCGTTTTTGGGCGGCGGTGCGATCGCCCTGCGTCTGTTGGATCGCCGTCAACCGATCCCCTTTGGCCCGTTTCTGGCCCTAGGGGCCACCCTAACCCTTTTTTGGGGTGACATAATAGTATCCACTTATCAACGCTTTCTGTTCGGGGCGGGATGAAATTTGAGATGAGATGAAACGAGACTTGCCGCGTCTTGATATTATGAATTTTGTGTCATGGATAACAATTAAGATCGCAGGCGCACGCTGGGAAGCCGAACTCATGCAGCAAATTTTAGCCAGTCATGACATTCCTAGCCGTGTGGTCAATGTGGGGGCCAGTGGATGTTTTTTGACCGGCGAAACGGCGGTACAAGTCCTCAGCCCAGATCGATGGACAGCATTACTATTGCTGAGTCCAAAGGAAGAAGAACTCGAAACCGATGATGAATTTGGCTAACCATGCCCCCTGTTCTTCACCATTGAAACTCATTCAAACGGAGTCGTTAAAACCCCAACATGTCTTTATTTGACTGGTTTGCCAATCGCGAAAAAACCCAACCCGCTGCCCCCCAAGGCCACCAAGAGCGAGAAATAGCCGACGGCCTCTGGACGAAATGCCCGAAATGCAGCGTGCTCACCTATACCAAAGACCTACAAGCAAATCTTCAGGTTTGCGTGGACTGTCAGCACCACATGCGCGTCGGCAGCACCGAGCGCATTCACCAACTGATCGACGCGAAAACCTGGACACCGCTCCATGAAGACATTTGCCCGATGGACCCCTTGGAATTTCGCGATCGCAAAGCCTACAAAGACCGGCTGCGGGAATACCAAGCCAAAACCCATCTTAATGATGCTGTGCAGATTGGCACAGGTCTCCTTGATGGGTTGCCCGTTGCCCTAGGGGTGATGGACTTTGGCTTCATGGGCGGCAGCATGGGGTCTGTGGTGGGGGAAAAACTGACCCGCCTGATCGAATACGGCACTCAAGAGGGCCTAACGGTGATCATCGTCTGCGCCTCCGGTGGGGCGCGGATGCAGGAAGGGATGCTCAGTCTGATGCAGATGGCGAAAATTTCCGGCGCTCTCGAACGCCATCGCCAAGCCAAACTCCTCTATATCCCGATCCTCACTAATCCCACCATGGGCGGCGTGACGGCGAGTTTTGCGATGTTGGGGGATGTGATTCTGGCTGAACCGAAGGCGGTGATCGGCTTTGCGGGGCGGCGGGTGATTGAACAGACGATCCGCGAAAAACTGCCCGATGATTTCCAAACGGCGGAATATCTGCTCAACTGTGGGTTTGTGGATGCGATCGTGCCCCGGACTCAACTGAAGCGCACCCTCGCCCAGTTGATCAGCCTGCATCAACCCTTTTTCCCCGTCAACACGTCCCCCGCAAACCACCACACCACCCCCTCCACCCACATCATCGAAGCCCACACCCCCGCTTAAATCCAGTGGCTGCGTTGTTGTCTCTCCGGCCGTGGATTGCTGACCCGGCCGGTCATGCCCTTATTTTTTTCCGTAAAACCCTTGAAAACCCCGTTTCACTATCGCCAACTCGCCCCCTATATTCAGGCTCAACGCCTGACGATCGCCTCTGCTCTCCTGGCGACGCTCGTGTTTACCGCCTGTTGGCCCGCCTTGATTAAAATCGCGGAAGCCTTAGCCGAATCGGTGGGGACGGGAAACGTGCAGGGCAGTGCAAGGATTGCGGGCATTGCGGCGGCGATTTTCTTCGTGCGGGCGATCGCGCAATACGGCCAAGACACCCTCATGGCCAAAGCCGCCCTGCAACTCACCCTCAACCTCCGAAAAGCCGTCTATGCCCATGTACAACGGTTGAGCTTAAGTTATTTTGAACAGACAAAAACGGGGGATTTATCCTATCGGCTCACGGAAGATGTAGATCGGATTGGCGAAATTGTGAATAAGATTTTTCAGCAGTTTGTGCCCTGTATTTTGCAACTGATAGTTGTTTTGGGAATGATGGTGTATCTCAATTGGCAACTCACCGCGAGCGCGTTAGTGATTGGACCCTTGATGGCGCTGTTGGTGGGCTTTTTTGGGGAACAACTCTTGCAATATTCTCGCCGTAGCCAAAACCGGATTTCTGACCTTTCCTCCCTGTTGATTGAATATTTCAGCGGGATTCGCCTCGTTCAAGCCTTTGCCGCTGAAGACTACACCTTAAACCAATTTACCCACTACGCCGAAGACAACCGCCGCACTCGCTACATGACCGAAAAAATCAAAGCCTTTCAGATTGTTTTTGTGGGCTTTCTCTATGCCATGAGTGTGGTGTTTATTTTCTTTTTAGGAACGTGGCAAATTGCCCAGGGGAATTTAACGGGCAGTGAGTTTGTGGGCTATCTGGCCGCCGTGGGGATGCTGATTGATCCGATTAGTATCACCACCTCGAATTACAACGAATTCAAACAAGCTCAAGCGTCAGTGGATCGAGTCTTTGAACTGCTGAATTTAACGCCAGGGGTGGAGGAAAAACAGGATGCGATCGCTCTCCCCAGAGTGTCTGGTAAAGTCGAATACGACGATATTTCCTTCGCCTATGTCCCCGGTGAACCGGTGTTAAATAACCTCAGTTTTCTGGTGCATCCCGGTGAAATGATCGCCCTTGTGGGTCATTCGGGAGCCGGTAAAACCACTTTAGTTAATCTATTACCCCGCTTCTACCAAGCCGCCACCGGACGGATTCTGATTGACGGTATTAACGTCGCAGATGTGACCCTCAAAAGTCTGCGGCAGCAGATCGGGATTGTACCCCAGGAAACGATTTTATTTTCTGGAACCATTGCCGAAAATATCGCCTTTGGGCAACAGGATTTTCACCTTGACCAAGTGGAAGCCGCCGCCAAAATTGCCAACGCCCATCAATTCATCACGGAATTCAGCCAAGGCTACACCACCTATGTGGGCGAGCGGGGCGTGAATCTCTCCGGGGGTCAGCGGCAACGGATTGCGATCGCCCGCGCCATGTACCTCAACCCCCACATCCTCATTTTGGACGAAGCCACCTCCGCCCTCGATTCGGAATCTGAAGCCCTGGTGCAGGAGGCCTTAGAACGGATTATGCGCGATCGCACCGTCTTCGTCATTGCCCACCGCCTCGCCACCGTCCGCTGCGCCGATCGCCTCTTCGTCATGGAACAGGGGCAAATCGTCGAAGCCGGAACCCACGCCGAACTCCTCGACCAGAACGGTCGCTATGCCCGCTTCTATGCCCAACAATTCACCCCGGATCAATAAGCCTCGCCCCGCGCTTCACTCTGCTGTTTTTGGCGACGCATCCGGGGACGCAACCGGATCACAAATCGCATCCCGCAGCAAAAAGTCCAACGCGCGGCGCATATAGGCATCCGTCGGCTCCGTTTCCGGTTGGAACAAAATGAAGCGATAGAGCAGCCCCATCATCAAGTCGCAAATTAAATTGATATCAAAATCCTGGGCGAGTTCGCCTCGCCGTTGGGCCCGCTCAAAAATCACCGACACCGCCCGCCGATGGGGTAGCAAATACTTGCGCCAATAGATATCTGCAAACTGAGGGCTGGTGGAAGCAAGGCTAATAATCATCGCCAGGGTTTGGCGACCGAGGGGGGAAAGATTAGCTTCCGCACAGAGATGGTGCATTTCATCGAGATCAGCGCGGATGGTGCCATGGTCAGGAATCCGTAATTCGGGGCGACTCTGTTCGATCGCATCGGCAATCAGTTCTTCTTTACTGGCATAGCGGCGATAAATCGTGGTTTTGCCCACACCGGCCCGGGCGGCGATCGCTTCAATACTGAGATGGGCATAGCCCACGTCAGCCAAGAGTTCGAGGGTGGCAGCTAAAATCACCTGATCAATCACAGGACTCCGGGGTCGTCCTGGGGCATGATTTGTGCTTGGGGTCATAGGTCGGTGTGAAATGAGCCGTAGTTAATGCTGGCACGGTTGATCGCTGGTGTTGCGATTTTATCAAACCCGTTGGACTGTGCAAGGGGACTGAATGCTGCTGGTTTGCCGCAGAACTGGGGGGATTTCAGCACATTGATCATTGACGGATGAGATTTAGATACGATAACGTATCGTATTATCTTGGTGGATCAACACGCCTCACCTGCTCATCCTGTTGGATGCTCCCATCGACTGCATCTCAGAGAGACCCATCAACCTCAACGGGCAGGTCACCACATCCTTGATTTTTCGTTACGATTCAGATTCAGTCTATCCTGCCACACCCAAGGAATTTCCGATGTCTAACACCCATTCCAGCCAGCTCAGCCCGATCCCGCCCAAGCCCTCAAAATCGAAAGTACGGGTGATGGCATTGGTGGGCGCGACGGTCCTCCTGACGGGGGTGGGGGTGGGATGGCGCTGGTGGAGTGGACAGCAACAACAGCAGACGGCCATCGGACAGCCCCAAAGCCAAGCTCTGCCGGTGAAGTTGATCACCCTGGGGCCGACAATGGTGACAAATTCGACGGATTTTGTCGGGTCGCTGGCAGCGGAACAGGTGGTGGAGGTGCGACCGGAGGCGACGGGACGGGTGCAGCGAATTTTTGTGGCGGCGGGCGATCGCGTTGCGGCCGGAGCGCGGTTGGTGGAACTCAAACCCGATCAGGCTGAGGCGAATCTGGCCAGTTTGCTCGCCACCGTTAACTCAGAACGGGCGGTGGAAAATAATGTGCAGTCTGAGATCGCGGCCCTCAATGCCGATCGCATCGCCCTCAAAGCCGATGTGGATTTGAAAATGGAAGATTACAAACGGATCGAGTTTTTGGTAAAAGAAGGAGTGCTGAGTGAGCAGCGATTAGACCAGGCGAAGCGCGATCGCGATGTGGCGATCGCCACCCTAGCCGCGATCGATGAACGGATCACCGCTGCCCGCGCCACCCTCACCCAAGCCCAAGCCAACCGCCAATCCGCCCAGGCCAACGCCAACCGCGCCCAAGCCCAACTGGAAGAAACCGTTGTCACTGCGCCCTTTGCGGGGGTAGTGGGGGATCTTGCCGTGGAACTGGGGGATGTGGTCACCGACAGCAACACCCTCACCACCCTGACCCAAAATAACGTTCTCAATCTCAGCATTTCGATCCCCACCGAACGCGCCCCCGAATTGCAACTGGGGCAACTGGTGGAACTGGTGACCGAACAGGGCAACATCCTCAACACCGGGGAAATTAGTTTTATCGATCCCAACGTTGACCCCGCCCAACAAACCCTCCTCGCCAAAGCCCGCTTCATCAATCCCGGCGAACTGCTGCGCAATGGGCAGTTTGTGCGGGCGCGGCTGGTGTGGCGCACGGAGCCGGGTTTGCTCGTGCCGACCGTGGCGATTACGCGGTTAGCCGGGAAGCCCTTCGTGTTTGTTGCTGAAGTGCCGACCGAGGAGGATGAAGTGCCTCCCGATACGGAGTTCATTGCTCGCCAGCGTCCTGTTGAACTGGGGCAGATTCAAGGAGATGCCTACAATATTCTGTCGGGGGTGCAACCGGGCGATCGCATCGTCGTTTCCGGTATTCTCAACCTCACTGACGGCGCACCGATCATGCCCCTCCCCGATGATGCGCCCGATGCTCCCGATGCGTCCTTTACCGCTCCTTAATTATGTTTGTCCAAGCCTTTATTAAGCGTCCGGTGGTGGCGATCGTCTGTGCGATCGTAATTAGTCTGATTGGTGGGGTCATCCTCCCCACCTTACCCATCGCCCAATACCCCGAAATCGCGCCGCCCCAAGTCCAAGTCACCGCCAACTACACCGGAGCCAGCGCCGAAATTGTCGAGAACACCGTCACCAACGTTCTCGAACAGGAAATCAACGGCGTTGAAGGCGTGCGCTACATCTCCAGCAGCAGCAGCAACAACGGCACGAGCCAAATTAACATCACCTTTGAAGCCGGGCGCGACCTCGATCTCGCCGCCGTCGATGTGCAAAACCGGATTGCCACCGTCCAAGCCCGCCTCCCCGAAGCCGTTCAGCGCACCGGGGTCAGTGTCAGTAAGCAATCCAGCGGCTTTTTAATGGCGTTGAGCCTCTATTCCGAAGGGGGAAGCTATGACACCTCCTTTTTAAGTAACTACGCCGATCTTTATGTGGCGGAAGCGTTAAAGCGGATTCAAGGGGTGGCGGGGATTCAGATTTTCGGGGAACGACGCTACGCGATGCGCCTCTGGGTCGATCCCCAACGCTTGGCCAGTCGGGGCTTGACGATGCTCGATGTCACCAATGCGGTGAGTGAGCAAAATTTCCAAATTGGGGCGGGGCGTTTAGGACAGCCGCCCAACGATGGCGAGCAACAATATCAACTGGATTTGGAATCCTTCAGCCGCTTTACTAGCACCGATGAGTTTGAGCAGATGGTGCTGGCCACTGATCCTGAGGATGGCTCTCTGGTGCGGTTTCGGGATGTGGGACGAGTTGAATTAGGCGCGGAAGACTACAACACGATTTTGCGGTTTCGCGGCAATACGGCGGTGGGTTTAGGGGTGTCGCAACTGTCGGGCAGTAATGCCCTTGAAGTGGCGGCAGCAGTGAAAGCGGAAATGGATCGCCTGGCTGAACAGTTTCCGCCGGACATGACCTATGCGATCGGGTTTGATACGACGGAGTTTGTGGAAGCCTCGATGAAAGAGGTGGTGTGGACGCTGATTCAAGCGATCGCACTCGTGGTCTTGATTATTTTTGTGTTTTTGCAGGATTGGCGGACGACGCTGATCCCGGCGATTACGATTCCAGCCTCGCTGATTGGCACATTTATTTTCGTCAAGGCGTTCGGGTTTTCGATCAATGCGTTGACGTTGTTTGGCTTGACCCTGGCAACGGGGATGGTGGTGGATGACGCGATTATCGTCGTGGAAAATATCGATCGCCTCATCCAAACCCAAGGCATGCGACCGAGAGAAGCGGCGATCGCATCAATGCAAGAACTCACCGGCGCGGTAATTGCCACCTCGTTAGTGTTGATGGCGGTCTTTATCCCCGTCGCATTTTTCCCCGGTTCCACCGGCGCACTCTACCGTCAATTTGCCCTGACGATCGCCTTTTCCATCGCCGTTTCCACCTTTCTCGCCCTCACCTTTACCCCCGCCATTTCTGGCCTCCTCCTACGCCAAGGTCGCCACGCCCCCGCACCACTGCAATGGCTCTTTGATCGGATCAATGGTTTCCTCGACTTCTGCCAACGCAGCTATGCCGACACCCTGGGCACGATCATGCGGTTCCGTTGGGTGTTGGTGGGAGTGTTTGCGATCGCCCTCGCCGGCACGGCCTTCATGTTCACCAAAGTCCCCTCCGGCTTCCTCCCCGAAGAAGACCAAGGCTACTTCATCACCCTCGTCCAAGCCCCCGAAGGCGTGTCCCTCAACTACACCAGCGATGTGGTCGCCCAAGTGGAAGCAGAACTCTTAAAAGTCCCCGAAGTCCGCGCCACCTTTGCCGTCACCGGCTTCAGTTTCACCGGCAGCAGCGCCAACAATGGCATCGTCTTTTCGCCCTTAAAACCCTGGTCAGAACGGCGACGACCGGATCAATCTGTTCAGGCGATCATTGGCAAACTCTTTCCTACATTAATGGGCATCACCGAAGCGCGGGTGTTACCCTTGAACCCGCCGCCCATCCAGGGTTTAGGAACCTTTGGCGGCTTTTCCTTCCAACTCCAAGACCGGCGGGGGGTGAATGACCTAGATACCCTCGTGCAAACTTCCGGCAAGATTATCGGCTCCGCCAACCAAAATCCAGGCTTGCAGCGGGTGTTTACCTCCTTTGCCGCAAGTACGCCTAAGCTGGATCTAGAGATTAATCGCGGCGGGGCGAAGGCCTTGCAAGTCCCCATTGATGACCTGTTGCGGACGCTGCAAACCGCAGTCGCCTCCCGCTATGTCAACGACTTCACCCTCGGCCAACGCAACTATCGCGTCTATGTCCAAGCCGATCAACAGTTCCGCGATAATCCCGCCGATCTCGATACGCTCTATGTGCGATCGCGCAATGGCCGCCTCTACACCGTCGGGTCTCTCGTCGAAGCCACCCCCAGCACCGGCGCCCAGACGATCAACCACTTCAACCTCAACCGCTCCATTGAAATCACTGGCGGCGCAGCACCGGGCACGAGTTCCGGGGATGCGATCGCCACCATGGAAGCGATCGCCGCCGAAACCCTCCCCCCCGGCCTCGGCTACGAATGGTCAGGAACCTCCGCCGAAGAAGTAGAATCCGGCGGCCAAGCCCCCTGGATCTTCGGCCTCGGTCTCGTCTTCGTCTTCCTCGTCCTCGCCGCCCAATACGAAAACTTCTTCGACCCTTTCATCATCATGCTGGCCGTGCCCCTCGCCATCCTCGGCGCGTTGCTGGCTCAATCCTCGCGGGGTCTAATCAACGATGTCTATTGCCAAGTGGGCCTCGTGATGTTGATCGGGTTGGCCAGTAAAAACTCGATCCTGATCGTCGAATTCGCCAACCAACTCCGCGCCGAAGGACTCCCCCTGGTGAAGGCTGCGATCGAAGCCGCCCGCGAACGTCTCCGCCCGATTTTGATGACGGCAATCTCCACCCTCTGCGGCATTTTCCCCCTTGTCATCGCCACCGGAGCCGGAGCCGGTAGTCGTCAATCCCTCGGCACTGCCGTCTTCGGCGGCATGTTCGTCGCCACGTTTCTTACCCTGTTCATGGTTCCGACGCTCTACGTGGTGGTGATGTCCCTCCAAGCCAAACTGTTTCCCGCCCTTGCCGAACCCCCCCACTCCAAATTTGAACATCACTAGGAAGCAAGTGACATCGCCTACCCCAATGGCTGCAACCCCAGCCATTTTGAATACTCATCGTTGCATTCTCAGCCCGTTGACATCCTCCCCAGCCTAAAGGCGTGGGGATTCCCAGTCTAGCGAGCCGAATA
>CAZCWE010000154.1:0-4702 GCA_964502285.1 uncultured Spirulina sp.
TTACTCAGGGTGCGCTGGGTTACTCAGGGTGCGCTGGATTACTCAGGGTGCGCTGGATTACTCAGGGTGCGCTGGGTTACTCAGGGTGCGCTGGGTGGATGTCCTAACGATCTCTCTCGTTGCTATTAAGCCGAGTTTTAAACCAGGGCAGGGGCTGCGATCGCGCCCAACCCGGCCGGAGCCGTCGCCGTGCGGCAGAAAATTTCCGCCGAATTATTGGGGCTTTCGATCAGTTTGACGCGATCCAATTCAACCCCCAATGCCGCCAGAGGAGCTTGCAACGTTTGGGCGACATACATCGCAATATTCTCAGCAGTGGGCACAATCTCTGCAAAGTAGGGAATATCTTTATTCAGGAAGGTGTGATCCATCGGTTCCACGATTAACCGATCCACCACCTCTTGAAACGCCGTCAAATCCACAATCATCCCCGTGCGCGGGTCAATGGTTCCCGCCACACTCACCTCTAGATGGTAGTTATGGCCATGGCCGTGGGGACGGGCACATTTGCCGTAGATTTCCACATTTTGGTCATAGTCTAAACTCTCCAACGCCAGACGGTGAGCGGCGCTGAAGTGGGTGCTGATCGTCAGGGTTGCGTCCATAGTATTTCCGGCGTAGGTGGCCCACAGTTCAGGGTGTTCAAATAGTTGAATGTTAATCAAGGGGAGATGGGGCGCGAGACGCTGCCAAATCACCCGTGCGACATTTTCCGTGGTGGGGAGAGTTTCTGCAAACTCTGGCCACACGGTATTAAGGTAGGAAAAATTAAGGTCTTGGATCACAGCATTGCGGATCGCCGCTTTCACCTCCGAGAGGTTTTGCACCATGCCGTATTGATCCAGTTCTCCCGCGAGGGAAACATAGAGGGTGTAGTTGTGGCCGTGGCCCGGAAATCGACTACAGGCCCCAAATTTGGCTTGGTTGTCCGCCTCACTCCATTCGGGCAGCCAATAACGATGACTCGCCGCGAATTGCGCTCGGCGGTGAATAATACAGTGCATAAGAGTGTGATGTCAGTGTAAAGTTTCGTAACTTGTACTGACTAGAATAAACGATCGCCGGAAGCCATGGGCGGGATTATGCCTAGGATTCTGAGGAGGAGAGGTTGGGGTTCAGCACGAGGGCGAGTCCCCAGCCGACGATGGGATAGATTGCCCAGGATAAGCTGCCGACAATGATCAGGTTCAACGTCACCAAGCCCGCGTTGACTAAACAGTAGTTCAGCCAGGATTGACTATCTGGGGCGGGCCGGGCGGGTTTAGCCGGATCGGGTTGGGCGGTGCTATGGGGGGGCGTGGCGAGCCAATCTTCTTCGATGATGTGGAGGTGTTCGGTGGGGATGTTGAGTTCGCGGGCGAGTTGGTGGAGCCGTGCGGGGGAATATTCGACTTTTTTGCGGCAGGCCAGGGCGGCTTGCACGATGTAGTCGATGGTTTCGGCGGAGTAGCGCGGAATATAGCGTGAAGGGTGTTGAGTCGTCATGGTGGAAACGGGGATAAGGGGGCTGGGGCGGGGTAGATGCCTACAGGGTGTCAATGCTGATGAGGGTGGCGATCGCACGGGGGAAGCGATCGCACACAGTGAGCTGATGGAGTTGGAGAAAGCTGACGACGCGCTGATGATTTAGGCGATGGGTCGTAACAGTTTTATACAATTACGACACTATGCAATTTGTTGCATTTAACTCTAGTGTATATTCAGCATATTACCTACGTCAAATTTGCGCCGAATGTGATATGTAGGGTGACACACCCTAGGGTGCCGATGCCGGAGTCTGATCACGGCGACCTATCCCTGATTCACGATCTACCACCATGTCTTTGGAATATGCCATCTTATCGACATTATTTGCGTCGCCCTGTAGCGGTTATGACTTAGCAAAGCAGTTTGATGGTTCCCTTGGTTTTTTCTGGAAAGCTCGGCATCAGCAAATTTATCGCGCCCTCAATAAGCTCGAAACCCAGGGCTGGCTGGCAGCCGAAACGATCCCACAACAGGGAAAACCCAGTAAAAATATTTATGCGTTGACGGCTGAGGGTCGAGCGGGATTGCAGGCGTGGGTGCAGCATCCCTGCGAGCCGCCGATGCTCAAAAATGAATTGTTGGTCAAACTCTTTGCGGGGGAATTGCTGTCACGGGATTGCGCGATCGCTGCCCTGACCCGCCATCGTCAACGCCACTGCGATCGCCTCACCACCTACGAACTGATCGAACAGCAGGACTATCCCGACGTGGCGCAACTGTCCCTCGCCCAGCGGATGAAATACCTCACCCTCCGCAATGGCATCCGCTACGAGCGCGATCGCGTCGCCTGGTGTGACGAAGCGATCGCCCTGCTCAACGCCACCCCCGACGCATCCCGCGACCCTTAGACCCGCCCCAAATCCGCCGCCACCCGATGGGCACAGGCAAACCCCGAAAACGCCACCGCATTCAGCCCCTGCCCCTGAAACGTACTATCCCCCACACAATACAGCCCCGGAATCGCCGTGCGGTTAAAGGGCATCGTCAACAGCCCCGGCAGTTTGCGGCGGGGAATCGGCCCATAGGTGCCATCCTCCCGACCGAGAAAACGGCGATGGGTGCGCGCCGTGCCAATCTCCAGATAATCCACCTGATCGCCCAGTCCGGGGAAAATCGTCTCTAAGCGGGTGATCAATCGTTGGGCCGCAGCGGTTTTTTTCGCCTCATAGTCCGACTGGCTGAGGTTCTGCCAGTCGTCGATCCAACTGGGGGTAAAAGTATGAACGATGTGGCGATCCGGCGGGGCGAGGCTGGGGTCGAGGAGGGTGGGAATCGAGACGAAGATCGTCCCTTCCGGGTCTTCCATCTGGGCCCAATCTTCGAGCAGGATATGGTGGCATTCTGTCCCCGCTGGCAGGGCGGCGGCCTTTACCCCTAAATGCACCGAAAGGAAACTGGGGGATTTTTGGTAACGGCTCTGCCAACGTTGCTCGCGGGCGGGGAGCTTTTCCGGGGGAAGGAGTTTCTCGAAGGTGTCCCAGCGAGTGGCGTTGGAAATGACCCGCTGGGCGCGGAGGGTTTCCCCCGTGGCCAGGGTGACCCCCACAGCGCGATCGCCCTCAATTAGAATTTTATTCACCCGTGCTTTGTAGCGGATTTCGCCGCCGTGTTGGGTGAGGCCGATGGCGAGTTTTTGGGCAATTTGGCCCACGCCGCCTTTGGGGTAGTTGATGCCGCCGTAGTGGCGATCGCTAAACACCATCCCGGCATTGATCATCGGGGTTTGTTCCGCCGGAACCACCGACCAGCAGTAGCATTCCATATCAATGAACTTGAGCAATTCCGGGTCGCTGATGTGGCGGCGGGCCACATCCCCCACATTTTGCGGCAGATATTTCACCAACCCCAAACAGGCCCAGGGGCGCTGAAAAAAGATGCGGAATAGGTAGCGAAATTCTTCGAGGGACAGCAATTCCATCACATTGAGGCAGTTAAACACCGCCCAACATTCATCGTAAAATTTGCGAATCCCGGTTTTTTCCTGGGGGAAGCGATCGCCCAGTTCCGCCAAGAATTGCTCATAGTCGCGGTGGACTTTAATCTCTAAATCATTGGGCAAATGGTAATGAATTTGGCAGGGGTCGGGGACGGTTTCGATCGACTGATCCACCGCTGCGAGAGCGCGGGTGAGCAGGTTCGTCGTCCCTTCCGCACCAAAGCCAAAAATCATCGACGCGCCCACATCAAAGCGATACCCCTCCCGCTCAAAATATCCCGCACTCCCCCCCGGAATCAGATAGCGTTCGAGCACCACCACCTTCATCCCCTTGGCCGCCAGTTGGGTCGCAGTCACTAACCCCCCAATGCCAGAGCCGATCACGATCGCATCGTAGGACGAGGATGCGGAAGAAACTTGTTGAATATTATTTTCAGTTAACGTCATGCCAGTTTAGGGGGATTGCGATCGCAGCGGAGCTTAAACTTTTGTAAATTTTTTCTAGATTAGCATTTTGTGGGGAAGCCAAGGCGCGATCGCGCCCAATCTCCCAAGCCTTATCGGGGTGAGCGTTGAGATTGAACACAAAAAGGTGAGACTTTGGCCAAGGGCTAAGTCTCACCGGCTGAATCCATAACAGAGAGGAGAACACTGAAGACAGTATGGCTTTATTGCAAGTAAATGTCAATAAGTGACACCCAATTTAGTGAAATCGCCCGTGCCTTGTTCGCGGTCTGCGTTAGATCACGAGACCTGAATAACTGGCGCGATCGGCTCCCTCCCATCGGGAGCAGCCCAGTTTCGCCGTGAACCCACCCCGCGCTCCGCGCACCCCGACCCGGAGGGGATTGGGTCAAAAATCTTCGAGGAGTGCCCCGCAGGGGGAAGGTGGGGACATGATCGGTAAATACAGCACGGGAATGGTCAAAAATGGGATGCTCTCTTGTTAGGGTGCATTGCAGCGTTGATCCTGTCCTGAGAAAAAGAGATGACAAACATGAAAGAAATATGAAAAAAGAGATAAAAAACATGAAAAGAATATGAGAAAAAAGGACGTTTTTTATGATAAATACAATGAGCTTTTATCTTAAAAGAAAATCTGTCAAATTACTTATATTGCTATATTCAATTATTGGAAGCAGTTGGCTAAAAGCGGTATAGTTGAAGAGTCTGGGTATAAAGGTAGATATGCTGCGGTGTTTGATTGCGGATCGATAGTCGCGTCGCGAAACGGTCGAG
>CAZCWE010000154.1:4712-6314 GCA_964502285.1 uncultured Spirulina sp.
AACATGAAAAGAATATGAGAAAAAAGGGCGTTTTTTATGAATTTAATTCGATATAATTTGAGGCGAGTTAATGATTTTTTCGTTTTTTTTAATTTAGGTTATGGAAGTCCTGACGTTATCACTGCTTGGGGTGGGTCTTGCCGCCGATGCGTTTACGGTTTCAGTCACCAGTGGTTTACTCATTCAACGGATCAAACTCAATAAAGCGTTAAAGATTGCGTTGTTTTTTGGGGGATTTCAAGCCTTAATGCCAATTTTGGGTTGGATGATTGGGCTGAGTTTTCGGGAGTGGATTGTGGGGATTGATCATTGGGTGGTGTTTGGTGTTTTAGGGGCGATTGGCGGCAAGATGATCTATGAAGCCCTGTGGGGAGATTCTGAAGAGGCGGCGTTTAATCCGTTGGAATTTTTCACGTTGCTGGGGTTAGCGATCGCCACCAGTATCGATGCCCTAGCCACGGGTTTAGGGCTATCGGTGATTCACAGTTCTATTTTTGTGGCGGCTTCCCTAATTGGGGTGATCACGTTTGTTTTGTCCTTGATTGGGGTGTTTTTAGGACATCGCTTAGGGGATATTTTGAATACCAAAGTGGATATTTTAGGCGGCTTAATTTTAATCGTGATTGGGTCACGCATTCTCTGGGAACATTTGATGATTGTGGGTTGAGCTTAGAACAGAGGACAGCAATTTTGGTGCGATCGCATCCAATCTGAGGCGATATGAGCCGACAGCGGCCGGGCAAAATAGTAGCCTTGGGCGGATGGACAACCTAAGTCTTGAAGTTGCTTGTACTGGGCTTGGGTTTCGATCCCTTCTGCCACCACTTGCAGGCCGAGGCTATCCGCGAGGGTGATGATCGTTTTCACGAGAGCCATCTTATGGGGATTGGTGTCAATGTCATGGACGAAGGCGCGATCGATTTTGAGAGTGTTGATCGGGAAATGATGAAGGCGACTGAGGGACGAATAGCCCGTGCCAAAGTCATCAATACAGAGTTCAATGCCGAGCGCTTTGATCTGACTGAGGCGATCGTTCATGGCCTGATCTTCGTTGAACAGGCAACTTTCCGTAATTTCGAGCTTCAGGAGGCCGGGGTTAATCTGGGCATGTTCACAGATTTCCCCCAACTTTTGGATAAATTGTGCATCTTGCAGTTGCACCAAGGACAGATTCACATTCATAAACACGTCCGAACAATGCCAACGGTGCAACTGCGCACAGGCTTGCTCTAGCACCCATGCCCCCAAGCGATGAATCAAGCCGGTTTCCTCTGCCACCCCAATAAATTCAGCGGGCGAGATCAGGCCGAGGCGGGGATGCTGCCAACGGACGAGGGCTTCAAAGCCGAGGAGACGGCCACCGCGCAGATTAACAATCGGCTGATAGACCACAAACAGTTCATCCCGGTCTAGCCCTTTGCGCAAATCATTCTCAATTTGTAAGCGTTGCCAAGTATGCACCTGCATCGGTGGCTCAAACAGCACATAATGCCAGTGACCTTGGCGTTTCGCTTGGTACATGGCCACATCGGCATCGCGTAACATCTCTTCGGGATGCTGATAATGCTCGTGGCCCATGGCAATCCCAATACTGGCGCTCGT
>CAZCWE010000154.1:6324-8922 GCA_964502285.1 uncultured Spirulina sp.
GGGTGAGCGATATTCCTGCCATGGGCTTCAAAACATTTAGCATTGTTCCTGGTCAAAGCAACAATGCTGAAACTACTGATATCGGCAAATCACTTGAAAACGATTATTACAAGGTTGATATCGACGAGAGTAAAGGCGTTATTTCAAGTATTTATGATAAAGAACTACAAATAGAACTGGTGGACCCCCTGGATAGTTTAAGCCTGGGGAATTTCATTTATGAGGAGTTGCAAAACCGTCATGAAATGGAACGCTTAACGGCATCGCGCAGGGATACGGTATATAAGCCCCTGAATCTGAAACGGAGCCTGCAAGACCGCGAGCACCTGTTCTGCTATCTGAATTGCCGCTTGGCTATTCGCCACCGGATCGAGAATAATCGCAAATTCATCCCCCCCCAAGCGAGCGATCATGTGATGGCTGGCTAAACGGGACTGAATGCGCTGGGCGACGGCTTTGAGAAGTTGATCGCCGATGGTATGGCTGAAGCTGTCGTTAATCACTTTGAAGCGATCGAGATCAAGAAACAAGAGCGCGTAGGGAATCGCTGAGTTGCGGGCGATCGCTTGCTGCACCCGACTGATTAAACAGGCGCGATTTGGTAACCCAGTCAGGGTATCATAAAGCGCCGAATGTAGCACTTGTTCTTCGGCAATCCGGCGGGCGGTAATATCCTCCACCGTGCCTTCGTAATAGAGCAACGTTCCAGTCTCATCCCGCACCGCCCGGGTATTTTCTGAAATCCAAATAATACTCCCATCTTGGCAATGGACCTGGGATTCAAACTGCGAAACCCGGCCAGTTTGATGCAGGGTTTCGGTGAAATCGTGACGACGTTGGGGATCAACATAGAGTTGATCGCGGGTATTGGTGAGGTGTTGGATCAAGGCGGCGGGTGAAGCATAGCCGTAAATCTGGGCGAGGGCGGGGTTTGCATGGATGTAATGGCCCTCAGGGGTGGTTTGGAAAATACCAATATTGATATTTTCAACGATGCTGCGGTATTTCGCTTCGGCCTGTTGAACGGCACGGTACGATCGCACTTTTTCAAGAGCGATCGCCCCCAAACACAATGCCCCCTCGGCCAATACCTGCCCGATCTCCGCCAAGGCGGTATGGGTGTCGCCATAGCAGACCCATACCCCCAAAACATCTCCCACAGACGACAAAATTGGCGTCGCCCACCCGTGGTTCAACCCCTGTTGACGGGCAAAATCACACTCTTGAGGATGGAGCGTCGCGGTGGGTAAATTGGCGAGGCCGTAGGGTTTACGACGTTGGGCAGCAATTCCCCATAAACTCGTGCTGTCCTGCACGGCTTCCCCCTGAAACAACGCCCAATAGTCAGGCGGTAGTTGGACGGTTACACCGGGATGGAGGTGGGTTTGGGGCGGGTCGAGGAGGGCGATCGCGCTTTTCACCCCCGGCACCTGCTGCTCGACGAGCACCAACAACGCCTGCAACGTTGCGTGCAAGGGATGCCCCTGGGCCAGCATCGTTAACACCGGGTGATAATGCGCTAGCGATTGGTGATGTCGATGGAGATCTCGACTGGGATCTGAGAGACTGGTGGGTTCCTGTCGTTGAGAGGGGGATGGCTTGTCCATAATCGAGGAAGCCACTTGCACCTCAATCAGAAACATCGTGCGAAATCTAGAGAGTTGAGTTGCCCCTGTGAGTAATCGAGAATAGCGGCATTGCACCCACGAGATGGGATCATCCGTGTGGATTTGGAGTGAGGCCGTCAGCGTGCGCTGTTGTTTATGAAACGAAACCGTTCTCCAGGTTTGGATCGGAAAAAGCTGTTGAACTGCGGCTAAGTGAAGATCATCGTGCGCTGCAATTCCCCATAACGCCCGTGCCGTTTGATTCGCCCAAACAACACGATTGTGTTGACCATCAAAAATCAATAATGGCGTGCGCACCTGCGCAAGGCAGAGTCCGGCCAGATGGGGATCAATCTGCAAGGTTGAGACGATTTTTGACGCTGGCTTGGCATAGTTCATGGGTAGAGCAGCGTAGAGGGTTTAACAGAATCTTTAGCCAAACAGGATAAAGGACTAGCATTCCAGTGTAAGCAACTTCTAAGCATTTGCTAATCTTTAAAAGACTGCTAGTGTTGTCAGGTTTATAATGAAAGCATAACAACGCTGGTTTCCCTTTCGCCTTTTGCCCTATCAGGATAAAGAACCTCACACGATTCTCCTGTACGATTGTTTATTTTCAAGATCAACACAGACAGCATACATTCTCATCACTATAAGTTTATTGGTTGTGCCAGTGTTGTATCGACTGATACGCCAAAAATGAAGAAAAAACAAAGAAAAGCTGGTACATAAAAAAGACTGTGCTAAGAGAAAAAACCGTTTTAGTCTTAAACTAATCTTCACTATCCACCGGGTCTGAGACCGTTTTTTAAGGGTGCTTCACTTCAACGGGGGACTCTCTCCATTTCGCCGCAAACCCATCCCAAGCGGTAGAGAGAATTCACTGAGAACAGCAAAACCTGATAGCTTGCCTGATCCCATGGTTGAATCTCTGAGCATTGACCAAAACCAATGGGTTTCAAGCCTCGCCCCTTCGACATAGCTCAGGGCA
>CAZCWE010000155.1:0-8892 GCA_964502285.1 uncultured Spirulina sp.
AAGCCTCCCGTTAGGGATAGGGTAAGCGGCCGGGCTTCGACTTCGCTCAGCCCTCTGATGTGGCCGGGCTTCGACTTCGCTCAGCCCTCGAATTCGCTCAGCTCACCGTTGCGGGCTGGGGATCGGGTTGGGTGGGGGTGGGTTCGAGGGATTCAATAATGCTGACCAGTTCGCGCTCGAAGAGGATGTGGGAGCGGTTGGTTTTGCCGCCGATGAAGAAGCGATCGCCCTCCTGGAGCGCCCAAATTTGCGAATGGGAAACGTAGCTCATCACCACCCCCACCATTAACAAGCCAAATCCGGCATAGACCAACGGCACACCGGGATCAGCCTTAATCTGAAGCCCCGTACTGCCGATCACCTTCACCACACTTAAACGCAAATTATCCTCCAGTTGCAGCGCCGTGCCTTCCCGCACTGCACCGATGGGATTGCCATCCTGGCCATAGACCAAGAGCAACCCTTGTAAATCCCGCGCCACCAAGGACACCCCCTCACTCATATCCGGCTTGGTGGGAACCCAGGTTCCCCAAAATCGACCACTGCTGCCGGTTTTCAACGGGGCCATGGGTAATTGAAAGATGGGGCTATTGTTGACGCGCACCTGTACGCCGTCGATGCCCCAATTGGTTTGGTAGAGGGTGACACCGCGATGGCGCAGGGGATGGTTGACGGAAATGGTTTGGCGATCGCGCTCTTGGCCGTCTTGATCCACCACGGATAAATCTGAATAGAACTGATCAATATTGCCCTCGGCAGTGTAGTCAATCCAGAAGCGATTCACCTTGATTTCCCAATCGTGGGGAATTTGAGAGGCGGACAACGGCCCCGCATCAATCACATTGGTGATCCCCCGTTGAGCGCCGCTGGGGATCACTTCTTGGGCAAAAAAGCCACTCAGCGATCCCCACACTGCCCCGGCCAAAATCAACAACATACTGACATGAACCACAATCGGCCCAATTTTGCCCACGAGGCCTTTGCGGGCATAGAGGCGGTGGTCTTCTTGAAAGAGGGTGTAGCCCTTGGCGGTGAGCAGGGGGGCAAGGGTGGCCAGGGAGCCGCTGCTCAGTTCGGCACTGAGGGCGAGTTTTTCAAAGGCTTTGGGTTTGTCGTAATACTGCCAGCGGCGGGCGGTTTTGAGGGCGGGCCATTGGCGGAGATAGCTACAGGCGGTAAGGCTGGCGGCGAGCAAGACTAAGAGGGCGAGAAACCATGGCGTGCGATAGACATGATCGAGACCGAACAGACCGATGACACGCCAGGTGAGAAAGCCAAAGAGGGCGGGGTGTTCCGGGTAGTTGCTTTGGTAGTAGCCGATGCTTTGACCCTGTTCGATCACGGTGCCGCTGATGCTGAAGAGGGCGATCGCTAACAACAACACGATCGCTAACCGCAGATCGGCCAAAATACGGAGGCTTCGACGCAAAATCATCATGGGGCGAGGGAGGGTAAAAAGGGTAGGAGCGCGGATCTCGATCGTAGCAAGATTTGACCCGGCTCCGGGGGGCGATCGCGCCCGTTAAAATTCGAGGCCCGCTTGGGCCTTGATCCCCTGTTCCTTAAAGGGATGCTTGAGCAGGGTCATTTCCGTGGCAAGATCCGCCCGCTCAATCAACGCCGCTGGCGCACCTCGCCCCGTCAGGATGACATGGGAATCATCGGGTTTTTCCGCCAACCCCGCCAACACGGTTTCCACATCGAGATAGCCCAGTTTGAGCGCAATGTTCACTTCATCGAGCAACACCAGGCGATAGTCGGGATCACGGATAAAGTCTAGGGCGGTGGCCCAGGCTTCTTGGGCTTTGGCGATGTCGCGATCGCGGTCTTGGGTGTCCCAGGTGAAGCCTTCCCCCATGGCGCGAAACACCAGTTGATCCCCAAAGCGTTCGAGCACGGCTTTTTCCGCCGGTTCCCAGGCTCCTTTAATAAACTGCACGATCGCCACCCGATAGCCATGGCCCAACGAGCGCATCACCATCCCCAAGGCGGCGGTGGTTTTGCCCTTGCCGTTCCCGGTGTGGACGATCACCAGACCTTTTTCATTGCTGGCGGCGGCGAGGCGTTCGGCTTGGACGGCCTGACGACGCTGCATTTTCTGTTGGTATTGTTCCGCAGTCAACTGTTGCTCGGTCATGGGGTCTCTTCTTCCGGAATAATAGTGAGGCCGCCCGTGAGGACAATCTGGTCTGGCGCGATCGCCAGCTCATCGAGTTGCACTTGAGGGCCTAGGTCAATCGTAAAAGCTGGCAGACTCTGGGTAAAGCGATCGGTGATCAAGGTGAGGGGATCTAAACAGAGGGTATGGGGATCGCCGAGGCGGAGACCGCTCTGCACCGTTAGCGTGACGGGTGATCCCGTGGTGACCGGGAGGGAGCCGGTGAGGGTGAGTTGGCCCGCTGCGAGGGTGGCGTGATGCCAGGCGATCGCCGCAAGGTCTAAATCGTGCTGGGCGGGGATCACCAGTGCGATCGCATCCCGGAGGCCCGTGGCGAGGAGGTCGGAGGCGAGGGAGGCTTGCAAATCGTCCGCCGTGAGCCGCACTGATCCCCGCACCGGCACAGGCTCTAAGAGGCGAAACGGCTTGCCCTTGAGCATTTGCCCCACGTTGATCCGAATTGTGTCGCCAGTGAGGCTGGCGTGGCGGATGTGGATGCCTTGATAGCTGGCATGGTCGGCACTGAGGGCAACGTGGGGGATAGAGCCGGTGAGCAGTTGGCGGTTTGGGCTGGTGATCTGGACTTGGAGGTTTTCGACGTGATCGAGTTGCGATCGCAACCACAGCGAGAGGGCGGGGGAGAGGACACGACTCACCCAAGTCGAGGGCGGATGTTTAATCATCAATAAATTTTGACTGACTGCGCGTAAACGTTGATTTTTCCTGATTTGTCAACCCAAATTAAGCGGAATTTGGCAGGTTTGGGGTTTCAATACAACGAATGTTCCAGAAATCTTGTAATATTTGTACATAGTTTAAGTCCATACCGCGCTATAACTACAGACGAAACCCGTTGTACTGCACCAATGTCATTGATGACTCTATGTCCGAGCGAGTCCAAAAAATCTTGGCCCGACAGGGAAATGTTTCGCGGCGACAGGCGGAAAGCCTGATCCGCGCAGGGCGAGTTTGCCTCAACGGCCAGGTGGTGGAACTCGGACAAAAGGCTGATCCAATGTGCGATCGCCTTGCCATTGATGGCCATGTCGTGACAACGGCATCTGTCCCCAAACCCATCTACCTGTTGCTCAATAAACCTCGCGGTGTCGTCTCCACTTGTCTTGATCCCCAAGGGCGACGAACTGTGATCGATTGTGTCACTCCCCGTGGGCAAACCCGTCCTCGTATTTATCCCGTCGGTCGTCTTGACGCAGACTCAACAGGTGCTATCCTACTAACGAATGATGGTGATTTGACCCTCAAACTCACCCATCCTCGATATCATCTACCCAAGACCTATCATGTTTGGGTCAAGGGACAACCGAGTGCGAACAGTCTGCACCAGTGGCGCACAGGAGTTATGCTCAACCATCGCAAAACTCAGCCCGCTCAAGTGACTGTTCTCGACGTTACCCCCCAAAAGACGCGACTCTGTATCATTTTGCACGAGGGTCGTAATCGCCAAATTCGCCGGGTTGCAGAACAATTGGGATACCCTGTCCTCGCCCTACACCGGGTTGCCATCGGCACACTCACACTCAATGCCTCGCATCCAAAGCTTCTGAAACCGGGTCAGTATCGCACGGTAAGTTCCGCTGAAATTATGCAGCACTTGTTACCCAGTTCCTTGTCTTCTTCCTTCAACTTGCCGACTACTACTGCGGAGAATTCTGTATGCTAACCCCAAATAATCGCCTAACCTCCGACCAAGGGGAAAAGCTCAGAGAACTGGGTCTTTATCTCCACGAAGTTCGTCGCAAGCGATCGCTCTCCCTCGATGCCCTCTCCGACAAAACGCGCATCCCGATGCGCCTGCTCGAAGCGATCGAAACCGCCAACAGCGAGCCTCTGCCCGAACCCATCTACATTCGGGCTTTGATCCAGCGCATTGGGGATGCCCTCCAGGTCAATGGTGCCGAATTAGCCGCTGCCTTCCCTGTGGAAACCCATCTGCAATCAATTAAGCCCACCTGGAAGCCGGTGTCGTCCTCTCAGTTGCGCCCCTTCCACATGTACATGGTGTACATCATTGTTTTAATTGGTGCAGTCAGTGGTTTGTCTCTGTTGATTCGTCCCCCGGCTGCCAATATGGCCCAAGACTCGGACACCCCAACGGAAACGACCACCAACGAAGCCGCCCCTACCCAACCCGTTACAGATGTCCAGCAAACCGCTGTGAATACATCAGCCGAACCGCCTCAACAACAGACAGAAACCCAGATTTCCAGCGATCAAGTGGTGGTCTCAATGACCCTACAGGATGATTGCTGGTTGCGCGTGGTGGCTGATGGCAGCGTCGTGTTTGAAGGCACACTGCCCCAAGGGGAAAAGCGCACTTGGGAAGCGAAAGAACAAATCACGGTAATGGCGGGAAATGCCGGCGGCGTGGTGGTGGCGATCAACAATGAAGAAGCGAAGCCGCTGGGCAATCCGGGATCGGTGGAAACCGTCACCTATCGCCCCCCCAATGAAGAAACCCCTTCTTAGGGTTAGTTTGGTGATCATTCGGTGGGGCTGGCAGGTGCGTTAGATCTAATCCTGTATTGTTAAGTTATGCAATTCTCACAGCCGGGGTCAATAGTCTTGGAGGTTGCGGCCGCTGATGGTGTTGAGGGTGTCGGGGGTGGGGGCTTCGCCGTCGGTGTAGTAGCCGGCGGCGGTTTTGGCGGCGATTTCGACGCGGGCATCGTCGGGGATGTAGTGGTCGGGGATGGGGACTCGTTCGATGATTTCGATGCCGGTGGAGGCGATCGCATCATACTTCAAGTTACTCATCGACACCCAGCGATCAATGCGGGTGATGCCGAGCCAATGGAGCACATCGGGCATTAACTCCTGAAAGCGCATATCCTGCACCCCCGCCACGCATTCGGTGCGGTTGAAATAGGCATCGGCGCGATCGCCCCCCGCTTGGCGTTTGCGAGCGTTATACACCAGGAACTTCGTCACCTCGCCCAACGCCCGCCCTTCCTTGCGGTTGTAGACAATCACCCCCGCGCCGCCCGCCTGGGCTGTGGTGACGCAGACTTCAATGCCGTGGACGAGATAGGGGCGGCAGGTGCAGATATCCGAGCCGAACACATCCGACCCATTGCATTCATCGTGAACCCGCACCGCCACCGGTCGCGAGGGGTCTGCGATCGCCGCCAAATCTCCCACCACATACACCGTCATCCCGCCGATGGGCGGCAAGAAAATCTCTAAATCCGGGCGCGTCACCAACTCCGGGAACATTCCCCCGGTCTGCTGAAACAACGTGCGCCGCAATACCGCCGTTTCCACCCCTAGCCGTTTCGCAATCCCCGGCAGATACCACACCGGATCGATCGCCACCTTCATCACCGCCAAACTGCCCCCGGCTTTGACGATCGCGCCATCAACATGAATCACACCCTGAGCCACCATGGTTTGAATTTCCGGGAGGTTGATTTGGGCTTTCGTGATCGCGATCGTCGGGCGGATGTCGTGACCCTTCGCGATCAGGTCGCTGTACACCTCATCCACCACCGCCCCAAAGGGGTCAATGGAGACGATTTTGTCCGGGTCGCTCCAACTGGGATAGGGGCCGATGGGCACGATGGGCGAGGTGTGGGTGAGGTCAGCACGATGATCCGCCTGAAGGGAACCGCTGGCCACCGCCAACGCCCGATAGACGGCATAGGAACCGGAATGCGTGCCGATCACATTACGATGCTTTTGATCGGTCAAACTGCCAATCACGGGCCCCCGCTGCATGGGATCAGGGTTGCCCCAATGGATGGGGAGGGGCTTGTTTTTCGTGCTGGGGTGGGAGGTGAGGACGATGTGCTGAGACTTGCGCGGCTTGTTCATAATGTCTCGAAGTCCAAAGTGGAGCAAAAATTTAAGCCCTGATTGTAACAAACTCAATCCCCAGCACAGCGGCAATGAGGGGCGATCGCACTCCCAAAATTTCAATCCAACGATAGATTGTTAAGCCTGTTACAATTTTGAGACGCGATTTTTTGGCTCTGTCTATGAATGATTCTCAGCGATCGCACCAACTCTGCGACCTCATCGCCCAACTCCACGCCCAAGGGAAATCCCCCGCCACCTCAACCAACTATTCCTATCGCAATGCAGCGGGAGAGATTCGCATTTCTCGGAGTGGGGTAGATAAGTCGCAATTTCAGCCGAGCGATTTTTTGAGCGTGAATCTAGAAGGCCAGCCTCTGCCCGATTTTGCCCAGGTTAAGCCCTCGGCTGAAACGCTCATCCATTGTTTTTTGTATCGTGAATTTCCCGATGTTGATACGGTTTTACACACCCATTCCGTCGCGTCTACGGTTTTATCGGATTGGCTTTTTTCTCAGCAGCACATCACATTTATGGGATATGAGGTAATCAAGGGAATTGAAGGCAATAAAACCCACGATGCAGCGATTCAACTGCCTATTTTTTCCAATCAGCAGGATATGGCGAAATTGTGCGATCGCTTCACTGCACGCCGGGCTGAATTAACCAATTATGGCCTCCTCATCGCCAAGCATGGCCTATATGCCTGGGGGCATGACTTTGCCATGGCCAAACGCCATTTAGAAGTGTGGGAGTTTTTGCTAGAATGCGAACTGGAATTACTTAAAATCAAGGCTTAACTATACAGCCCATCCCCGCTTATTTTAGTCGTCTTCACGTTCATCGAATCCCCATGACTCAACTCGTTCAACCGGACACCCAAAAAACGCTCACCGCCATTCCTGAAATCACGGCGTTTCTGCGCGATCGCGGCATCACCTTCACCCAATGGGACACCCCCGCCCCACTGAGCCAAACCGCCAGTCCGGAGGAAATTCTCGCCGCTTATCAGGATGTGATCGACCCCTACATGGCTGCCCACGGCTATCAAACGGCGGACGTGGTGAATATTCACAGCGGCATCGAAAACTATCCCGCTATTCGGGAAAAGTTTCTCGCAGAACATACTCACGCTGAAGATGAAGTGCGCTTTTTTGTGGAGGGGCAGGGGTTGTTTTGGTTTAATTTAGACAATGAGCCGGTGTTTAATGTCTTGTGTACGGCGGGGGATTTGATTTCCGTGCCCCAGGGGACAAAACATTGGTTTGATGCTGGTGCTGAACCGAATGTGAAAGCGATTCGGATTTTCTCCAACACAGAGGGCTGGGTTCCGCATTATACCGGGTCGAATGTGGATGCAAACTATCGCGATCCGGCGTTGGTTTTGTCGCGTTAAGCTTGATCACACTCTACTAATGTGGCACGCTCAAAAAGATAAATCTTGATCAAGAGGGGTGAGCGGAGTCGAACCCCGGAAACCCAGACTTCGACTTCGCTCAGTCTTCGACTTCGCTCAGACTTCGACTTGTTCATTATCTGAAACCAGAAAAAAGCTATTTTCACCTGTTTTAATTTGTTCTCTGTATTCCTATGATTCGCTGCATTATTACTGATATTGAAGGGACAACCACATCCATTAGTTTTGTCTTTGATGTGTTGTTTCCCTATTTCCGATCGCACCTTCCCACCCTGCGCGATCGCACCCAAGAGCCAGAGATCGCCGCGATTCTTGCGGAAGTGAAGGCAATTGTTAAAACTGAAGACGGGCGAGAAATTAATGATCGCGCCGCCCTCGATCAATTGGATGCTTGGGCAAAAAGCGATCGCAAAATTGCCCCCCTCAAAACCCTCCAAGGCATCCTCTGGGCCGAAGGGTTTCACAGTGGCGCATTCAAAGGTCACATCTACGACGACGTGCCCGCCAACCTCAAACAGTGGCACAGCCAAGATATTCAACTGGGCATCTATTCATCCGGGTCTGTCGGGGCGCAAAAATTGCTGTTTGGCTATTCTCAATGGGGAGATTTAACGCCCTATTTCAGCCATTATTTTGACCTGGCTGTGGGCGGGAAACGGGAAACGGGGTCTTATCAAGCGATCGCCTCTGCTGTGCAATGTTTACCCGACGCGATCCTCTTCCTCTCCGATGTGGAAGCCGAACTCGACGCAGCGGCAGCGGCAGGCTTGCGCCGAACACCACCACCTGCACCTTGGCCTGCTTGCGGATGGCGAGCAGACAGCGTGCGCCGAGGCGGCGCTGCAGCAGGTCAGGGTCGATGTCGTCGGATTGATTCAGGCAACAGTCGACAAGGACGACTGGGCCAACGACCTCATGTGGACTTCCCCGCACTCGATTGAGTTGCACGCCTACGAGATCGTTGGTGGGGAAGGGCTGTGGAAGCACCTGACAGTTGTCCAGCGGATCGACGTAATGGATCGGATCCTCGCGGTCCTCGCGAGGTGCGACATCGAGGTGATCTACCGTGGCGCGGCAATACCCAACTTCGAAGCTGACCGTGGCACCTACGAGCAGCCTCACCGCCTCATGTTCAGCAACCTGCTGGAACGGCTGAATGAGCGATCGAAGGCACGCGGGCAACGCTCGCTCGTGATAGCGGACGAGAACCACGACAAGGACGAGGCGCTACGTCGGGAGCTCACTCAGGTCCAGCGCACCGGTACACGGGGCTACCGCGGCCAGATGCTTACGAACATCATCGACACTGTTCATTTCGTGGACTCGCGCCAGAGCGCGATGGTGCAACTTGCAGACGCCGCTGCGTTCGTCGTGCGCAAGCGAATTGGACCTGGCCTCGAGAACGCTGCAGCTCAGGCGGTACTGGAGCGCCAGGCACAGGTCGTCTTCAGCGCTGTTCCTGACCCGTCGGGCCAGTACGGGACGATCTGGCGTCCCACATGAA
>CAZCWE010000156.1:0-8891 GCA_964502285.1 uncultured Spirulina sp.
TGTTCTTCGAGGCGCAGTTGGACGAGGATGCCGTAGGCGACTTTTTCGCCGTGGAGGATGGGATGGGCGGCGGGGATGTGGGTGAGGCCGTTGTGGACGGCGTGGGCGGCGACGGTGCGGCATTGGGACCCGCCGAGACCGCCAATCACCCCTGCGAGGAGGACGGTGGCATCGACGACTTCGCACCAATCGGGGCTGCCGGGATGGGCGATCGCAGCTTCGGCCTTTTGAAAGAGGATATCCCGTAAAATCCGCGCTTGCTGCACCGCCGCGATGATCAGGGTGTGGGTGGAATCACCGCTACTCACCGAGGCTTCGTACCATTTGGCGATCGCATCCCCAATCCCGGCCACTAATGTTCGGGTGGGGGCGGTTTGGATCACGTCGTAATCGAGGATCAGGGCATTGGGGCAGTTGTGCAGCCCCACATCGTAGTGAAAGGCTCCCGCATCGGAATAGATATTAGACAAGGCTGTCCAGGCGGCACAGGTGGCAGCGGAGGTGGGCAGGGTGACGATCGGACATTGGGTGCGGTGGGCGAGGAGTTTTGCCGCATCGAGGGCTTTGCCGCCGCCGACTCCGATGATCAGATCCGCCTGATGGTGTTGGGTGGCTTGTTCTAACTGGGCGAGGCTGGTTTCGGAGCAGTCGGGGTGATAGGTGGCGGTGGTGAAGGTGAGGTCGGAGGCGGTGAGGGTGGGGAAAAGGTGGGATTCCACAGCGGCGAGGCTGCGATCGCCCCCCACCACCAGCGGCCGCTGACCGAGGGCGGCGAAGACTGACCCGGATTGGGCGATCGCGCCCCAGCCGCGTAGCACCTGGGCGGGGGCGATCGCCAAGGGGGTGACGGTATGAGTCGCGGGAGTGACAGGAGCAGCGGACAAGATCGGATCAGTCATCGAGAAATCACCTCAAGTTAAGTATCAGTGGGTTCAGGAGCCGGGGGGAGTTGGGCGAAATTTTCGGAGTAGAGTCGGACAGCGATCGCTTCACTTTTGCCACGTCCCAGCGCATCAGGGTCTTGAGATAATTTAACCGCTTCGCCGAGATAAAGGGGCAGAGAGATCCCCGGTTCCGGGTGGAGCACCGTCCGCGCCCGCACCATCACCGCCTGAGCGTTATTACCCAGCCGCCCAAACGGGGCAATATCGAGGGCCGCTTGTTTGAGCGTCGCTTCCACTTGATCCGGGGTCACCGTCGGGTCAACCACAATCACCACATGGGCCGCAGCATCGTCATAGACTAAGTTATAACGCACCGATCCAGGAATATCCGTGCGACTAAACAGCCCCAAACTGAGACCGAACGCCCCCACGGTCAACACTGCCGTAAACGCTGTCGCCCCCACGAGGCGAAACCGAATCCCCCATTTAAACAAAAAAGCTAGGAGCATCAACACGAAAAACGCTCCGGTAGCATAGGCAAGCCAGAGAGTATAAACCGCGAAATCGTTGGGTATTTGCATAGTTACTGAAGATTTTGAAAGGAGTGTGTGATTAATCCCCCTAAATCCCCCTTTTTAAGGGGGACTTTTTTGATCTTTCCCCCCTTAAAAAGGGGGGCTAGGGGGGATTCCGAAAAGGGAGATTACCGCATCGATGAAATCGCGTCTTGGGCCATGGATGCGATCGCTTGGTCAGTGGCGCGGGGAATTCGGTAATATTTCCCCCCCGCCTGCTTTGCCAACTCTTGACCAAAGCCCGTCGCCACAAACCGCTTTTCCGTGTCAATCATCAGCAGCTTAAACCCAGTCGCCCGGATCTTCGCCGCAATATCAAGGAGTTCGGCTTTAATGTCCGGTTTTTCCTCCGGCAGTTCCTCACCGAGGGACTTCGCCAAGGGAATATTCCCCCGCCCATCGGTAATCGCCACGATCACCACCTGGCCGATATCCCCGGACATCTTCGCATTCGTCCCCACCTGCACCGCCTGGGTTAACCCATGGGACAGGGGCGAACCGCCGCCACAGGGCAGTTTCTCCATCCGCAGCCGCGCCATCGTAATCGATCGCGTCGGGGGTAACAACACATCCGCCTGCTCCCCTCGGAAGGGAATTAACGCCACCTGATCCCGATTTTCGTAGGCTTCGGTGAGGAGCCGCATCACCGCCCCTTTCGCCGCCTGCATCCGGTTCAACGCCATCGACCCCGACGCATCCACCACAAAGACAATCAACGCCCCGGCCTTCCGCGCCAAGCGTTTCGATCGCAAATCCCCCTGCTCCACAATCACCGTCCGGCCCGGATTGCGGAGGCGGCGGGCCTTTTGGTAGGGCGCAGCGGCCCGGAGGGTGGCATCCACAGCGATGCGGCGCACTTTCCCCCGTGGCAACATCGGCTTCACATAGCGGCCGCGATCGTCAGAAAAAATCATACTCCGAGAACCGCTGCTGCCTTGCTTGTTCGCCATCTGAGCAAAATACAACACCGACGGATCGAGGATCACCCCTTCAATATCAAAGACAAATTCTTCGGGGATTTCCGGGGTGTTGTCTTCTGGTTCTTGATCGTCGTCTTCGTCTTGGTCATCCTCATCTTGATCCTCATCTTCGGGATCATCGGCTTGATCGTCCGGGGGCGGCGGCGGTGGGGGCGGCGGCTGCATCTCGTCGTCGGGCGGCGTATTGGCAGCGGTGGAACGGGGGACGATCACCAGTTCAACGGCTTTGCGGAGGTCATCGGCGGCCACGGCATCACGACCCTCAAGGGCGGCGGCGGCTTTGGCAACCCGTACCGCAAAGAGTTCAGCCCGATGGCCCATCACTTCGCCCCGGATCGCTTCTTCAACAAGGTAGTTAATCTGGTCGTGGCTGATCGTCACCTCTTTGAGATATTCGCGGGCGAGGAGGATATCGGTTTTCATGCCGTCGCTGTCGCTGTGGTACTGCTCGGCAAATTTGGCGGGATCATCGGCGTAGTCAGTGACTTGGCCGACGGCGGTCACGCGCTGATCGAGGGAGAGCACCCCATCGGCGGAGAGGGTAATGGCGATGCGGTCTAGCAGGTGTTCACGTAGGGGGCCTTCTTCGGGGTTGAAGGTGGCAATCAGCATCGGGCGGCAGGGGTGGTCGATGCTGATGCCTTCGCGTTCGATGCGGTTGCAGCCGTCGGTGAGGACGCTGAGGAGTTGGTTGGCGATCTGGTCGTCGAGGAGGTTGATTTCGTCGATGTATAAAACGCCGCGATGGGCTTGGGCCAAGAGTCCGGGCTGGAAGACGGGTTGACCCTGTTGGACGGATTGCTCCACATCAACGGAACCAAGCAGGCGGTCTTCGGTGACACCGAGGGGAATTTGCACAAAGGGGGAGGGGATAATTTCGGTCTCATCGCCCGGTTCCGGTTCGGCGTTGCAATAGGAGCCTTGGGCGATTTCGATGGGGGGCAGGAGGCTGTGAATCCCCCTCGCCATCACGGATTTGGCTGTGCCGCGTCGGCCCGCGATCGCCACTCCCCCTAAACCGGGATCAACGGCAGTAAGCAGGAGGGCGAGTTTGATCGCTTCTTGGCCGACAACGGCGGTGAGGGGAAAGTTGGTATTGAGTCGAGGGGCAGTGGTGGGCATAGAACGAGCGATCGCAAACAGGGTCAAGTTCTCATCATAAAACATCCCCCGGCCCTCACCGATAGCCAGAGTGATAGCGATTAGGGCCGAATCAATTGGACAACGGGCAGGGTCAGATCCGGAAAAGCCAGGGGAGCGATCGCACCTTCTTTTAACTTAGGCAGTGCAGCGATGCCACACCGAGTCTAATACTCTAGGGATGGAAGAACTTAGTAACTGGATGATTACCCTCGCAGACCTCGATCAATGGCTCAATGCTCCGGCGGAAACGGAGCAACTTGAATTCAAGCAAGCGAAACGGCAGTTTAATAAGACTGATCTGCTGCGCTATTGTGTCGCTTTAGCCAATGAACGTGGTGGGTATCTCATTCTTGGTGTTACCGATAAACCCCCCCGTCAAGTTGTGGGATCACAAGCTTTTCCGTCCGGGACTTCGCTCAATGAAGTCAAGGCACTCATTGTTCAGAAACTGGGCTTTCGGGTCGAAGTTACAGAATTACAGCATCCTCAGGGACGAGTTTTGGTGTTCCAGGTGCCGTCTCGACCTTTGGGGCAACCGCAAGCATTTGAAGGAACGTATTTGATGCGGGCAGGCGAAGATCTAGTGGCGATGACCCCTGACATGTTGAAGGCTATTTTTGCCGAAGATCAGCAAGACTGGTTCTCACAGTTGGCACGCTCTGATGCCAGTGCGGATGATGTTATTGCGCTATTAGACACGCAAATCTATTTTGAACTCTTGGAACTTCCCTATCCCACCACCCGCGACGCTGTGCTAGACCGTTTACAGGGGGAAGCGTTGATTCAAAAAAGTGCCACCGGATGGCATGTGACCAATCTGGCGGCTATTCTCCTGGCTAGAAAGCTGAGTGCATTTTCCGCTGCATTGGCGCGTAAGGCTCCTCGGGTAATTTTTTATGAAGGTATCAACAAACTCAACACCCGCAACGAAATTACAGGTCAGCGAGGCTATGCGGTGGGCTTTGAAGGATGGATCGAGTTGATTCATGCTGCCGCGCCTCGTAATCGCTTCGTTGAAGAGGTTGTCCGAGACGAGGTCAAAATGTTTCCGAAGCAAGCTCTGCGAGAGTTAATCGCGAATGCGCTAGTCCATCAAGACTTCTTGGCAACCGGAACATCGGTCATGATTGAGATGTACAGCGATCGCATTGAAATCTCGAATCCAGGAATTCCACCGATTCCGGCAGAACGGTTCATTGATGAATACCGTTCGCGGAATGAACAGCTTGCCGATATGATGCGGCGATTTGGTATCTGTGAAGAAAAGGGCAGCGGGATTGATAAGGTGATTGATACGGCTGAGGTGTATCAACTACCGGCTCCTGATTTTCGAGTGGGTGAAACCCGAACAACGGCTGTATTGCTTGCCTATCAGAATTTTTCGGAGATGAGCAAAACTGACCGGATTCGAGCCTGTTATCAGCATTGTTGTTTGCTGTATGTGAGTAATCGACAAATGTCGAACCAAACGTTGCGGGAGCGTTTTCGGTTAAGCCCAAAGCAAAGCGGGGCAGCGTCAAACATTATTCGAGCAACGAAGGATGCAGGGCTGATCAAATCTGACACTTCTGATTCAGATTCAACCCGTTATGCTCGCTATCTCCCGTTTTGGGCATAAGAGTGCTTCAAAGCAAATGGCTCTTGACTGGTTTCAATGGCTACAACCCAGAAAGACCAAGGATTAGAGTGCTTCAAACCCAAACGATCGCATCTTCTGGCCCCATTTTGATCGGGCGGCATAACCATCAACTCGCCGCGCAACAGTTCAAGGGCTTGATCCGCAAAAATCCCCGCCTCAACGGCCTGGTGATAGCGTTTGATGGTCCATTGATAGGGGCTGACGGTCATGGCGATCGCAGATTAAGGCTCTATCGGTGATGATAGTTCAAAATTCAGGGTAGGTTTAACCTAGAACACCCCACCGTGAGGACGTTGCTGATGTCGTTGGTTGAGCAATATATCCGGGATTTAGCGGCCAACCGGGCCACGGGTGCGACGGTCGCCGAAACCACGCACTACCCAGCCTTGCAGACCTTATTAGATGGGTTAGGCGCAGAGCTTAAACCCACGGTGCGCTGTATTACGGGCTTGAGCAACCAAGGGGCGGGGATGCCCGATGGGGGACTGTTCACGGCGGCGCAGTTTCGCAAACAGGAGGGCGATCGCCCCCTCGAACCGACGAACCCAGAGCGCGGCGTGATTGAGGCCAAGGGCCTCGGTGCAGATGTGCGGAAAACGGCGCGATCGCAGCAAGTCCATAATTATTGGTTGAAATATCGTCAGGTGTTGGTGACGAATTTTCGAGAATTTTTGCTCGTGGGCTGTGATGGGGACGGGGACAAGGTGGAGTTAGAGTTTTTCAGTTTGGCGAAAACTGAAGCGGAGTTTTGGCAGTTGGCCGCCCATCCGAGGGCCTTCGCGGCCCAGTGGGAGCAATCCTTAACGGAATATCTGAAACGGGTGATGCTGTCCACGGCGGCGATCGCATCCCCGGAAGATGTGGCTTGGTTTCTGGCTTCCTATGCGCGGGATGCCAGGGTACGCATTGAGCAACAGCAGGATCTCCCCACTCTTCAGATGATCCGCGACAGTTTTGAAACGGCGTTGGGGATTCATTTCGAGGCGGAACGGGGCGATCGCTTTTTCCGGTCTACCTTGGTGCAAACCCTGTTCTATGGCATTTTTTCGGCTTGGGTGTTGTGGCATCGCGAAGGGGCCAAGGGGGAATTTGTCTGGGAGCGATCGTGGCGTTTTTTGCGTGTGCCGATTTTGCAGTCGTTATTTCACCGTTTGGGCGACCCGGAAACGTTGGAATTACTCGGCTTAATCCAGGTTTTAGACTGGGCGACGGCGGCCCTGAATCGGGTCAATCGCCCGGAATTTTTCAGCACTTTTGATGACAGTCAAGCGGTGCAATATTTCTATGAACCGTTTTTGCAAGCGTTTGATCCAGATCTGCGTAAGGAGTTGGGGGTTTGGTACACGCCGCCGGAGGTGGTGCGCTACATGGTGGCGCGGGTGGATCGGGTCTTGCGGGAGGAGTTGAATTGTGCCGACGGGCTGGCCAGTGAGGAGGTCTACATTCTTGACCCCTGTTGTGGGACGGGGGCCTATTTGGTGGCGGTGATTGAACAGATCGCGGCGACGTTACAGCAAAAGGCCGCAGATTCTGGGTTGGGGGCGTTGGGTACGTCGGAGAGTTTAAAGGAGATTGTGTTAAAGCGGGTGTTTGGGTTTGAAATCCTGACGGCTCCGTTTGTGGTGGCGCATTTGCAGGTGAGTTTGTTGTTACAAAAGTTTGGGGAGTCGTTGTCGCTCTACGGCAAAAATCAGGAGCGGGTGGGGATTTTCCTCACCAATGCGTTGACGGGGTGGCGGCAGGGTGAGCCGTTGCCGATTCCGAATTTTCCGGCGTTGGAGCGGGAGCGGGATGCAGCGGAGGAGGTCAAAAAGAGCAAACCGATTTTGGTGGTGCTTGGCAATCCGCCTTACAACAGTTTCGCGGGGATTGCGGTGGATGAGGAGCGGGAGTTATCGGATGCCTATCGTGAAACGAAGCACGCGCCGCGTCCCCAGGGTCAGGGTTTAAATGATCTGTATGTGCGCTTTTTTCGGATGGCGGAGCGGCGGATTGTGGAGCAAACGGAGCGGGGGATTGTTTGTTTTATTTCTAATTATTCCTGGCTGGATGGGTTGTCGTTTACGGGAATGCGGGAACGCTATTTAGAAGTTTTTGATCAGATTTGGGTTGATAATCTACACGGCGATCGCATCATTTCAGAATATTCACCTGATGGACGAACGAGCGAAACCGTTTTCGCGATTCCAGGGTTTTCGGCGGGTATCAAGGTGGGAACAGCGATCGCATTATTGATGAAGGGAAAAAAATCTCAAGCTAGCCAAATCTTTTACCGAGACTTTGATCAAGCGCGTGCCGTAGAACGTTGTAAGGCAATGGCGGAAAGTTTGGCAGAATCCAAACCCAATTATCAAGAAATCACCTCATCCCTCGCCCTCGGCCTCCCCCTCAAACCCAAAACCATCACCGCCGCCTATTTCGATTGGCCATTAATTCCTGACATATATCCAACTTTCTTTTCTGGTGTGCATACAGCGCGTGATGAGTTTGTTGTATCCATTGAAAAAGAAAAACTTGAGAAAAGAATTACAACATATTTTGACCCAAGTGTAACCGATCAAGAAATTTCAAAGCTATTCCCAAGGGCTATGCAAAAGACAGGTCGATTTGATCCAAAACCTGTTAGAAGCTCACTCGTGAAAAGAGGAATATTGGAAGATAATTTTGTTCGTTTTTCTTATCGTCCTTTTGATACTCGCTGGATTTATTGGGAGTCGGAAACAAAACTTTTAGATGAGAAAAGAGCAGATTATTTTTTTCAAGTTGAAGATAAAAAATTATGTATGGCTACACAGCAACGCCCTAGAAGAGAATGGTCACAACCTCAAATAACTCACAGGCTAGGATGTTTCGATCTTATGGATCGTGGTGCAAACTATTTTCCTATCAAACTAAAACTTGATCCAGAAAAAGTTAATGTTTATCATGGTGATGCTCGTCAAGTTTCTGATCATGAAATTTGGAACTTGTCAGATTCAGCCGTTAAGTATGCAGAATCGATTGAACTTGAATCACAAAACTTTGATTTAATTTTTTATCACGTTACTGCTGTTTTATTTTCATCAACCTATCAAAGCGAAAATCTAGGCGCACTTAAACAAGATTGGCCGCGGATTCCGTTGCCGAACGATCCAAAACAACTCCAACAATCCGCCCAACTCGGTCAACAACTCGCCGCCCTCCTTGACCCCGAAACCCCCGTCCCTGGCGTGACCCAAACCCCCAGCGAATTCCTGAAAATCATTGCCGTCCCCACCACCCCCCACGGCGGCAACCTCAAACCCGAAGACTTCGCCCTCACCGCCAACTGGGGCTACGGCGGCAACGGCAAACCCACCATGCCCGGCAAAGGCAAAGCCATCCAACGCCCCTACACCCCCCACGAACGCGACACCCTCGGAGCCGAGCGCATCGCCCGACTCGGAGAACACACCTACGATATTTATTTGAGCGATCGCGCCTATTGGTGCAACATCCCCGATCGCGTTTGGCACTACACCCTCGGCGGCTACCAAGTGATCAAAAAATGGCTCAGTTATCGCGCCGAAAAAGTCCTCAAACGCCCCCTCAAACCCGACGAACTCGCCGACCTCTTCATCGGCAGCGCGGACTTTACCGTCACCTCACGGCATGTCCTCTTTCTGGCCCCTGTCAGGCGGCGAAGCCCGAT
>CAZCWE010000157.1:0-3029 GCA_964502285.1 uncultured Spirulina sp.
GATCATGGTCGTGCGCAGGACTTCGCCGAAGGTGCCGATATGCGGCAGTCCGGACGGTCCGTAGCCCGTCTCGAACAGCACGTAACCCTTTTCCGGCGGGGCCTTTTCATAACGTTTCAACACCGCCCGCGCCTCTTCGAAGGGCCAGGCCTTGGAGGTCATCGCTGCATCGCGGAGCGTCGTCATCGTCGATTGGTCCCATATCCCGGCGGGCCCCATCGCCCACCACCCCCGACAACACCGCCATCAAATCCGACAGCGAAATATACTGTTCATCAGCAGAACCTTTGGCGGTACTTTGCCGCTGCCCTGGCTTCCGTGCTTGTGCCATACCCCACCTGCCCCGACTGAAGACGCTTAGTTAATATTTGGGTTATCCGCTGCGGCGATTTCTTCTCGCAACTGTTGACGACCGTTTTGCACCACCCGCAGCATATCGCCCAACTGCGTTTCCAAACGGGTAAGCACCGCATCCGCGTAGTCGTCCGCGCCATCTTGAATGTCATCGCATTCATAGAGAACATCTTGGCGCATTTGTTCGAGTTCCTGCATCGCCTGCATCCGCATTTGCTCGATTTCCGCCGCCGTTTGCTGCTTCAGTTCTTCGTATTCCTGCTGGATTTGCTGACGAATTTGGGCGGCTTCGGCTTCGGCTTGACGCACCAGGCCGCTGTCATTGAGGAGTTGAGCGGCTTGATTTTGGGCCGTGGCGATGATTTCCTGGGCGTATTCTTCGGCTTGGAGCAGGATTTCTTCTTTTTGGCGAATGATTGCGATCGCCTGTTCAAACGCTGCCGGCAAATTGACCCGAATCACATCTAAATGATCGAGCAACTGTTCTTCGTCCACCACCGTTTTACGGGTAAACGGAACGCGAGGATTATCTAAAATGAGTTCTTCGAGGCGGTTCAACTCCGTCTGCACATCGTAGCCAAGCGGATGCGACTCACCTAGGGGCATTTGAGGATTCACTTGATTGTTGTATTCAGCGTCACTGCGGGGGGAGTCTTGTTGAAGCATCGGTAGATATCTTGGGCAACGTTGACAGGAACAAGGTGATCGACAACACCACCAAACTGGGCAATCTCTTTAACCACGCTACTACTTAAAAAACTATACTCGGTTGACGTGGCCAAAAAAATGGTTTCCAACTCTTTACACAATGTTGTGTTGGTATGGGCCATTTGTAACTCTTTTTCAAAGTCCGAGAGTACCCGTAGCCCCCGTAAAATTGCGCCAGCCTGCCGTAACTGTGCATAGTCCACCGTTAACCCGGAAAAACTCTCAACCGTGACATTGGGTAAATGCTGGGTACAGGCTTCGATCTGAACGAGTCGGTGGGGAACCGGGAACAGCGGCGACTTTTGCGGATTACACAGGACAGCAACAATAATGCCCTCAAAAAGCCGACTCCCTCGCTCAATAATGTCAAGGTGTCCTAATGTGATGGGGTCAAAGCTGCCGGGGTAGATGGCAATCACGGTTGTGCAATCGTCGATCTGAAGGACAGGAACATTTGGAATATGTGGCGATTATAGCCTGCCTCGTTGATCACGACAGGGGTTTACCCAAAAACAGTGATCATGAGCGGATCGCGATCCGCCCCGTTGGGGTCTGCACGCAGCGTCCGATTGGGTTGTGAATGGTTTGAATCTGGGGCTGGGGTTTGGAATGAATTTACTGTTACAATCACCGCCAAAAATATCCCACTAGCAGATCAGTCCAGAATTATGCGATCGCGCCCACTTCTCCGTTTAACCCCGCGTTACAAGCGTTACTCGTGGCGTTAGATCATTATCTCCTCACAATCTACCCCCTACAAAGTGGTAATGCAGTGAGAATGCGATCGCCGGGCTCCGTGGATAGGGGCCCAGGGGATTGTGATAATTTGTTACAACAAATGATGATCTCCAACTCCCGCAGCCAATAGCCCCTATGCCTGACCTCAATCTTGCCCCTGAGACTCTCGAAACCCCCTTGCTCGGCGATCCCCAAGGCATGAGCAGCCCGATCGTTCGGCGCGAGGGGTTTGCTAAACGCCACATCGGGATTACCCCGGAGACAGAAGCCCAGATGGTGAAGGCGTTGGGCTATCAGAGTGTGGATGAGTTGATTTATCATGCCGTGCCCCAGGCGATTCGGTTGCAGCGATCGCTCCAGCTCCCCCCGGCCCAATCGGAGCATGAAGCCCTGACGAGTTTGAAAGCGATCGCCGCCCAAAACCAGGTCTATCGCTCCCTGATCGGCATGGGCTACCACGCCTGCATCACCCCTCCTGTGATCCAGCGCAACATCCTTGAAAACCCCGGCTGGTACACCGCCTATACCCCCTACCAAGCGGAAATTGCCCAAGGTCGCCTCGAAGCCCTGCTCAATTTCCAAACGATGATCATTGATCTCACGGGTCTCGACATTGCCAACGCCTCCCTCCTCGACGAAGGAACCGCCGCCGCCGAAGCGATGACCCTGAGCTACGGCATCAGCAAGAACAAATCCGATCGCTTCTTCATCTCCGAAGCCTGCCACCCCCAAACCATTGATGTGGTGATGACGCGGGCGCAGCCCCTCGGCATTGAGGTGATCATCGGGGATCATGGGGAAATGGACTTCACGGCAACCCCCGTGTTTGGGGCATTGCTGCAATATCCCACCACCGACGGCATTGTGTTGGATTATCGCTCCTGCATTGAACGGGTGCATGAGGTGGGCGGCCTCGTCACCCTGGCGGCTGATCCCCTGGCGTTGGCCCTGGTCACGCCGCCCGGTGAATTGGGGGCGGATATTGCGGTGGGCAGTACCCAACGCTTGGGGGTTCCCCTCGGTTTTGGCGGGCCCCACGCAGCCTATTTTGCAACGAAGGAAGCCTATAAGCGGCAAGTGCCGGGGCGGATCGTCGGCGTGTCGCGGGATGCCCAGGGTCAACCGGCCTTGCGCTTGGCGTTGCAGACCCGTGAGCAGCATATTCGGCGGGACAAGGCGACGAGTAATATTTGTACGGCGCAGGTGTTGTTGGCGGTGATTGCGTCGAT
>CAZCWE010000157.1:3039-4456 GCA_964502285.1 uncultured Spirulina sp.
GAACAGGCAATGCAGGAGTTACAGCAGACGCAATTACAGTTAATTCAGACGGAAAAAATGTCTGGTTTAGGGCAGCTTGTGGCGGGTATTGCCCACGAGATTAATAACCCCATCAATTTTGTTTACGGTAATCTACAACATGCCCAGCAGTATGTGGATGAGATTCTGGAGACTTTAAATTTATACGAAAAATATTATCCGCAGATTCCCAAAGAAATTCGCGAGCACCGCAAAAATGTTGATCTCAATTTTCTGCGGAAAGATGTCAAAGAGCTGATTGCGTCGATGTATGCGGTGTACCACGGGCCGGAGGGCTTGAAGGCGATCGCCCAAACCATCCACAATCGCGCCGTCCTCCTCGCCGAAGGTCTCCGCCGTTTAAACTATTCCATCCCCAACCTCCCCGTTTTCGATTCCGTCTGTGTGGGCGTTGGGGAAGCCAGCGCCCCCGTCCTCCTCGCAGCGGCGGCGGAACAAGGGTTTAACCTGCGATTGATGGAACCGGGCCACATTGTGATCGCCTGCGATGAACTGACCACCGAGGCCGAAGTGGAAGCCCTGTGGCGGATTTTTGCCAATCGGGACGACCTGCCCTTTAGCGTCGCGGATTTTGAAGTGACGGCCCTAGGGCGGTATCCCACCGACTTGGCGCGGGCCAGTGCCTTTTTACAAGACCCGATTTTCAATTCTCACCACTCGGAAACCGAACTGCTGCGCTACCTCCACCACCTCGAACAGAAGGATCTCTCCCTCACCACCTCGATGATCCCCCTCGGTTCCTGCACGATGAAGCTGAATGCAGCGGCGGAAATGTTCCCGGTGACTTGGCCCGAATTTGGGCAGATTCACCCCTTTGCACCGCGATCGCAAACCACCGGCTATCAGACCCTCTTTGCGCAGTTGGAAACCTGGCTGGCGGAAATTACCGGATTCGCCGGAATCTCCCTGCAACCCAACGCCGGATCGCAGGGGGAATATGCTGGGCTACAAGTGATCCGGGCCTACCATTGCGATCGCGGCGATTTCCATCGCAATATCTGCCTGATTCCCGAATCCGCCCACGGCACCAACCCCGCCAGCGCCGTGATGTGCGGCATGAAAGTTGTCTCGGTGAAATGCGCTAAAAATGGCGATATCGACCGGGCAGACCTGACGAAAAAACTCGAAAAACACCGCGACAATCTCGCCGCCTTGATGGTGACGTATCCCTCCACCCACGGCGTTTTCGAGGCGGGCATTGATGAAATTTGCGCCCTGATCCACGAGGCGGGCGGGCAAGTCTATATGGACGGGGCGAACATGAACGCCCAAGTGGGCCTCTGTCGGCCCGGTGACTTTGGGGCTGATGTCTGCCATCTCAACCTCCATAAAACCTTCTGTATTCCCCACGGGGGGGGCGGCCATGGGGTGGGGCCGA
>CAZCWE010000157.1:4466-8876 GCA_964502285.1 uncultured Spirulina sp.
CGACCCCACCCCACTTCCGACACGCCGAGTCTCGCAGCTCGACATCTTGGCGGCGGCCCTGGGGTGGGGCCGATTGGTGTTGCGGCCCATTTATTGCCCTACTTGCCGGGCCATCCGATCGCGGATTTAGGCCATGAAAAGGCCATTGGTGCGATCGCCGCTGCCCCCTGGGGGAGTGCCAGTATTTTGGTGATCTCCTGGATGTATATCGCGATGATGGGGGCCGAAGGGCTCACCGATGCCACCAAAATGTCCATCCTCAGCGCCAACTACATCGCCAAGCAACTCGACGCGGCCTATCCGATCCTCTTCAAAGGTGAATCGGGCCTCGTCGCCCACGAATGTATCATCGACCTCCGCCCCCTGAAAAAGCACGGCATTGAAGTGGATGATATTGCTAAACGCCTGATGGACTATGGCTTCCACGCGCCTACGATGTCCTGGCCCGTGATTGGCACGATGATGATCGAACCCACCGAAAGCGAACCCCTCAGCGAGTTGGATCGATTCTGTACGGCGATGCTGTCGATTCGCGCCGAAGCCGAAGCCGTGATCCAAGGCAACGCCGACCCGCAGGATAACCCCCTCAAGCACGCGCCCCACACGGCCACCGCGCTCATTTGCGGCGACTGGCCCCACGCCTACAGCCGCGAGGAGGCGGCCTATCCTGCGCCCTGGCTCAAGGCTCATAAATTCTGGCCCGCTGTGGGTCGGGTGGACAATGCCTACGGCGATCGCAACCTCGTCTGTTCCTGTGTCGGCATGGCAGCCTACGCCGACGAATCTGGAGAATGATCCTGAAAGGGAATCGTTTATACTGAAGTTAGAGATATTACGTGGCTACACATTCCCTAGAAAGAGTAGCCACGTTTTTGCACTCATAACGGCTCCGTCTCACTCCTGAATCAACGCCGATCTACGCGATCGCACTATCATTAAGCCTGTTGTTGGGATAATCTACCCATGACAGATGTAGCAAAGCATAGGAATAATTGAAGTAACGATAACGTAGGAGATGCTGGATAGAATCAGCGTTTCAACCGTGTTTAATATCGGTAATTACTGACATATTCCACCCTATTTTTATCCTTTGAAAAAATAATTCAGTTTTTTAGAGTGAGCCGATCCAAATCTCCACCGTGGAGGTAGATGCGATGCGCGGATGCGGTGTGATGTCTTTCCCAAGATTCCCTAACTTCAAAAAAAATAATGATGAATCAGACAATATACAGTGAACAGACTGAAACTACTCCATCCGCCACAGAACATCAAGACTCTGTCCGGATTGAACTCTTACTGAATCGCATTAGTTGCCAAATTTTGCGCTCCTTAGAGCTTGAGAATATTCTGGCTGTGACGGCCACAGAAGTTCGGCAATTTTTAGAGGTCGATCGCATCAAACTCTATCGCTTTTATCCCAACGGTGACGGCCAAGTGATTGCTGAATCCATTCATCAAAATCGTCTCCCGTCCCTGATCGGCTTAAACTTCCCTGCCGATGATATTCCAGAGGATGCCCGTGTGCTCTTTAAAACGGCGCGGATGCGGTCTGTGGTGAATGTGGATAATGCGCAAATTGGCCAAGGCTTTCTTCAAGATCCCGAAACCGGGGAAGAGATTCGCGAAGACATTCGCTTTCGTCCCCTTGATCCCTGTCATCAGGACTACCTGACTGCCATGGGGGTGAAGTCGTCCCTGGTAGTACCGATTCCCCAGGGGGATGACCTGTGGGGCTTGCTGGTGGCGCATCATGCTGAACATTGGGGGGCATCACCAGCCCAAATGCAGGGGATTCAGATGGTGGTGGATCAACTAGCCGTTGCGATCGCCCAAGACCACCTCTTGCAACAGGCACAAGTTCAAGCCCAGCAGGAATCCATTCTCAACCAAGTGGCGCACACCCTCCACAGCATCACAACGATTGATCTCAAAACTGCCCTCAACACCACGATCCAAGCCTTAGACAGTTGTGGCGGTCGGTTGTTTATCAATCGCACCATGCTTGAAGCGATCATTACCCATCAATCCGATGCAGAGATTATCGCCTGTCCCTTCGATCAGTTTGACCTGATTGCCGAAGGGACACAACCGGCTATTCCTTCCGGCCAACGCTTCACGGAAATTGAGCAGTCCAGTGCTTGGTATAGCCTCTTTCAGGCCTGTGATGAACCGAGTTGGAGCGTGGAAAACCTCTACACCGTCTCTCAATTTCGTAACCTTCAACCGTCGTTCCGGGCGACCTCAATTCGGGGCATGATCGTCATCCCCCTCAAGCGCGATCGCTACACCTTTGGCTACCTGACTATTTTCCGGCCGGAAATTGCCACCGAAACCCTTTGGGCGGGTCAATTCAACCCCGATCAGCGCCAAATGCAACCGCGCCTCTCCTTTGACATTTGGAAAGAATCAAAACAGGGTCAATCGCAACCTTGGACTCAGGGCGATATCCAACTCGCCCAACGCCTTGGCCAAGAATTCGCCGCCGCCATTCACCAACAGGAACTCTATCAACATATTCGACGCTTTAACACAGACCTCGAACACCAAGTCCAAGAGCGCACCGCCAGTTTGCAGGCAACCGTGGCGAAGCTGCGGGATGCCCATTTACAACTGAGTCAAGCCGAAAAAATGTCAGGTCTGGGGCAGTTGGTCACCGGAGTTTGTCACGAAATCACCAACCCTGTAAATTTTATTTCCGGCAACTTAAAACATGCGCGGCAATACTTTGACGATTTGATTGAGTTGGTCACGATTTATCAACAGGTAGCGGGAGATCATCCTGAAATTCAAAATCAAGAAAAAGCCGTAGATTTAAAATTCCTCTCGACAGATTTTCCCCGCTTAATTGGTTCGATGCAGACCGGAGCCGATCGCATTCACAAAGTTATTCGCGCCCTCATTACCTTTGCCAACCATGACCAGTCCGAACTCAAAACCGTCGATATCCACGACGGCATTGAGAGTATCCTGCTCATTTTGCATCATCGCACTAAGGCAAAATCCGACACTCCAGGCATTGATGTGATCAAAAACTATGGCGAATTGCCACCCGTGCAATGCTATGTAAGCCAACTCAATCAGGCAATTATGAACCTGATTAACAATGCCATTCAAGCCATTGAAATGCGTTGGCTAACGGCAGAAGCTCCAATTCAGGGCCAATTAACCATCACGACGGAAGTAGTGCCCATGGATGAGGTTGGCGGACAATTGCCCCGTGTGCGGATTCGGATTCAGGACAATGGCTGCGGGATGACGGACACGGTGCGATCGCACATTTTCGAGCCCTTCTTCACCACGAAAACGGTGAGTCAAGGCACGGGCTTAGGGCTGTCCATTTGTCAGCACATTGTTACGGAACGCCACGGGGGTAAGCTGACCTGCACGTCAACGGCGGGTGAGGGCAGTGAGTTTTGTATTGAAATTCCCACCTAAGGGGCGGCTTAAGAAAATAATCCGGTCATTCCGTAGTGCGAGCATCTTGCTCGCTAGAGGGTTAGAGCCTTTTTCAATGACCGGAATGGATTGCTGCGGTTGGGTGCGGTGGGAGAGAATGGGGGTGATGGATTCACGAGGGAGCAGGATGGTTGAGCACGGGAGTTTTCGGCAGTTTTTTGAGCATTGTGTGGGGAACTGGAGCACGGAGCGCACCTATCATTACCTGACGCGGCAGGAGGTGGAGCGATCGCACACTGATTTCCAGATCGCCCGCCTCACACCGGAGATTAAACAAAACGTCTTGACGGATAATGCCTACGAGTCGCCGCCGGATTTAGCGGCGTTGGAGGGGTTTAGCTTGGGGTTTCAAACGGTGTCGGAGCACGGCGATCGCGTGTCCCAAACCCTGAATATTCTCTTTGTGCCTCAACAAATGGAGGGGATTTATTTAAGCGGGGATTATCTGCGCGATCGCGCCTACGAAGAATCGCGCCCGATTATTTCCCACTTTCGCTTCGACACCACCAGCCGCGAACTCTTGATGACCACGCAATACAGCCAAGTGGTCTCCGTGGATTCGATCACGCTGATCAATCCCACCCTCCGCATCCGCCGCATTTTCAACTACACCCGCCCCCCCGCAGGCGAACCCCTGACGGAAATGCGCTTGGTGGGGTTTGGCGTTGAGCAGAAAACGGCATAATGGGGAATGGAATCCCCGTGATTTCCCCCCCGATTTATCCTTAATGAACGGAGTTACGTCAGCAGAACTATGGATGCAATGGAATTTTTTCGGCAAAGTGCGGGACAGTGGCGATCGCAACGCACCACCCATCACCTCCCCTTTCGTCGCACTGAAGATGGTGGGTCAATGATCACCGTCGAAACCCTTCCCGCCGACGATCCCCGCATCATCGAAATCTGTAAGATGCACAACGAAGACCCCGCCCAAAGCGTCGGTGGCTCCTTCGT
>CAZCWE010000158.1:0-2169 GCA_964502285.1 uncultured Spirulina sp.
CGCCCGTCTTTTTACACTCGTATCGGGCAATATTAGCTCTGCTGAGACCGCCCAAGTCTTTGCCAACGTGATCGGAAAATGTGAAGAAATCGTTCAGCAAGAAGCTGCTCCCTTTATCTTCAAAATTTATAAAGATGGCTCAGTAACACGGTGGCGCGACGCTAACACCATGCAGCAAAACATATTGCCTTAGGGGTGAGGTCATGGAGTAGTACGACTATCATTGCTGTCTGTTGGCCTGCGAAAGGCGCGATCGCCTAGCTGAAGAACCCCCAAATCTGATAGCCTATCCTAAACGCTTTGGGAAGGGAAAAACAGTAGTGAGCATTCAAATTGGACGAGGGAAAACCGCACGGCGTGCATACGGGTTCGACGAAATCGCCCTAGCCCCCGGTCAATGTACCCTAGACCCCGCCTTAGCCGATACCCGCTTCAGTATCGGTGGCATTGATTTAGAAATTCCCATCTTGGCCAGTGCCATGGATGGTGTTGTGGATGTCAAAATGGCCGCCCTCCTCTCCGCACTCGGTGCGCTGGGCGTGCTCAACCTCGAAGGCATTCAAACCCGCTACGCCGACCCCAACCCGATCCTCGATCAGATCGCCTCGGTGGGGAAAGATGAATTTGTGGGGTTGATGCAAAAACTCTACGCCGAACCGATTCAACCCGATTTGATTCGGCAACGCATCCAGGAGATCAAAGCCCAAGGGGGGAAAGCCGCCGTCAGTCTCACCCCCGCCGGTGCGGCGAAATTCGGCTCCGTGGTGGCCGAAGCGGGTGCGGACTTGTGCCTCATTCAGGCCACCGTTGTATCCACCTCCCACCTCTCGCCTGAGAATATTCAACCCCTCGACTTGGCGAAATTCTGCGCAGAAATGCCGATGCCCGTCGCTCTGGGGAACTGCGTCACCTATGATGTGGCGCTGCAACTGATGCAGGCGGGGGCGGCTGCGGTGTTGGTGGGGATTGGCCCCGGTGCGGCTTGTACCTCTCGTGGGGTGTTGGGTGTGGGCGTTCCCCAAGCTACCGCTGTGGCTGACTGTGCTGCGGCCCGCGATGAATTCCACAATCAAACCGGGAAATATATCCCGATCATCGCGGATGGTGGGATTGTCACTGGGGGCGATATTTGCAAATGTATCGCCTGTGGTGCGGATGCGGTGATGATTGGCTCGCCCATTGCGCGATCGGCGGAAGCCCCGGGCCGGGGATTTCACTGGGGGATGGCTACGCCGAGCCCGGTGCTCCCCCGTGGGACGCGGATTAATGTGGGCACGACGGGGACGATTCAAGAAATCATGCGCGGCCCGGCCAAACTAGACGACGGCACGCACAATCTCCTAGGGGCATTGCAAACCAGTATGGGAACCTTGGGGGCGAAAAACCTCAAAGAAATGCAGCAGGTGGAAGTGGTGATCGCGCCCTCGTTGCTGACGGAAGGGAAGGTTTACCAAAAAGCGCAACAGTTGGGCATGGGGAAATAGAGGGTTTTTGATTCGGATTGAAAACCGTATGATTGAGGGGGTTTGGTCTGCAAACCCCCATTTTTTTGGGGTTCATGCCCATCTCTGTTGCCCTCTGTTTGCTGCGCTATGACTCACCCCGCTGTTTTGATTTTTAATAGTTTGCTGTTGCCGCCGTCTCAAACCTTTGTGCGGGATTTGACGGAGCAGATTCAGGATTTTACGGCCTATTATGTGGGGTCGCGGCGTGTGGACGGGTTGGAGTTACCGAGCGATCGCACCCTCGTGATCAATCACGGCCAATCCGGCGGCAAACTGATCGAACAGTTATTTAAATTGAGTGCGATCGCCCCTGATTTCTATCGTCAACTCCAACGCCTCAACCCGGTACTGATTAACGCCCAATTCGGCCTCAGCGGTGCATTAATTCTCCCCTGGGCCGAACGCCTCAACATCCCGCTTTTGGTGCATTATCGCGGCGCTGATGCCACCATCGACCCCCACCAAGCCCGCTACCAATCCCTCAACCATTGGATCTATCACCGCCGCCTCGCCCCACTCCAAGCCCGCGCCACGCTGTTCCTGCCCGTCTCAGACTTCATCCGCCAACGGTTATTAAATCAAGGCTTCCCCGCCGATCGCACGATCACCCACTATGGCGGCGTGGATGTGCAGCGGTTTCAACCCGATCCAGCGGTGCAACGGG
>CAZCWE010000158.1:2179-7495 GCA_964502285.1 uncultured Spirulina sp.
CATTGAGCAGGCTGAGGACCAGGGCCACCAGGACGGCGATCCAGTAGGTTTCCACATGGATGCCCGGCAGGATGTTGGCCAGCAATACCACGGCCAGGAGCGGGTGGTGTTGTTTGTGGGGCGTTTGGCGGAGAAGAAGGGGTGTACTGTGTTGATTGAGGCGATCGCCGCCGTCCAAGCCCAAGAGCCGGATGTGGAGCTGATTTTTATCGGGGATGGCCCCCTGCGGGCTGACCTGGAAACCCAAGCCCAGCAGCACCTCAAACGCTATCAATTCCTAGGGATGCAGCCGCCAGAGGTGGTGAAAAACTGGATGAATCGCGCTCGCATTTTTGCCGCCCCCAGTGTCACCGCTGCCAATGGGGATTCCGAAGGGTTGCCCACGGTGATCGTCGAAGCCCAGGCCATGGGTTTACCCGTGGTGAGTACAATCCATGCGGGGATTCCGGAGGCGGTGATTCACGGTGAAACGGGATTCCTCACGCCAGAGCGAGACGTGGCGGGGCTCACGCACCATTGTTTAGAACTATTGCAGTCTGATGCACTGTGGGAACGGATCAGCCGAGGGGGGCGATCGCACATGGAACACAATTTTAACCACGTCATCCAAATCGCTTACCTCGAAGACCTCTATCGTGCTGTCCTCAACGGCGACACCCCGCAGCCCCAAGCGCGGTAATGATTAGGGAGTGAAGGGCGATCGCCTCGCCGTCCACCACTTCACCCAAGCCGCCTGCCAGGAGTGGGGTAAGCGAATCCCAATCAACACATCATAGAGAAACGTCCAAAAATCCCGCTGGCTTTGAAAAATTCCCAGCCGCAACGGGCTACCCTTCGCTTCGAGGGTCGGTTTGACGAGGCGGTAGGCGTGCTGATATTTGTACCAAGGAATCGACGGCCAGAGGTGATGTACCAGGTGATAATTTTGGCCCAAAATCAGCAAATTCAGCAGCGGATTCGCATACACCCGCGCATTCAGCCAGCGGTTCCGTTCCACAAACGGGCGATGGGGCAGGTAGTCAAAAAACAAGCCTAACGCCATCCCGACAATGCCCGCCGGTAAAAACCAATAGGTGACGATGTAGGAGAAAAACCCGTATTGCAACGATGCCCAGGTAATTCCTAATAAAAACGCCCGACTGAGGAACCATTCCAGTAATTCATACTTGCGCCACAGTCGCCGCTGGAAAAAGAAAATCTCGTGGTAGAAAAAACGCGGCGCGATCAACCACAGCGGGCCAGCGGTGGAGACGAAATGATCGGGGTCATTTTTGGGATCATTGACATGGGCGTGGTGTTGCAGGTGTACCCGTGTGAAGACGGGGAATGCGAAGCCGATAATCAGGGCACTGATATGTCCTAGGGTCGCGTTCACAATCCGATTGGCGTGGGCGCCGTTGTGGCAAGCGTCGTGAATGACCGATCCGGAGAGATGGATCGCCACTAAGCTACAAGTGAAGCAGGCCCAGTGCCACCAGCCCCAGAACCAAAACCCACAATGGGCGGCGATCAGAAGGGCGATCGCACTCAAACACAGCCACACATCCAGGTTCATCCCGCCCGGTGCATTGATCACATCACGCGGAATCAGAGAAGACGGCACAGTCGGGGCGGGGGCTTGCGCCTGCATAGTCACAATCGATGAAGGAACGTAAATTTGATTGTCTGTATTTTAAGCGAGATCGGCAATGTTTAAGAATTATGACAAAGAAAACCTCCGCAGCGATCGCTGCGGAGGTTCAGCAAAGGAGGTATTCGGATCGAGTGTTAGAGTTCAGACTTGGACGCATCCCGACGCTTCAGGAACGTGGCCCCTGCTGCCGTCACCCCCAACAAGCCCAAAAGACTCGCCGGTTCAGGAATGGGCTGGCTCCCCACGGTCATATCATCAAAGGCAAATTCATCCCCAGTTACCCCGTTCATCCGGAAGTTCACTTGGTCAAAGGTTTCGTTGCCGTTGCCCACAAACCCGAAGTAAAACGCCGAGCCATTGATCCCCGCCGTCTCGCCATTGGGAATCAGCAAAGAACTGATCAGTTCACCGTCGCGATACAAATCCAGGTAGGTTTCCGCGTCATAATCGCCCAGGTCATAGCCATAGAAGCCAAAGGATGCCACTTTCTGGTCAAAGTTGACCTGGAAATCCTGAGCACCGTTGGTCAGCCAATACTGTGTCCCGGAAGACGCATTCCGCCCTTTCTCGATCTCGCGGCGAATGTCGGCCTTCACACTATCGGGCGTGCCGGGGTCATCCAGCAGGCTGGTGTCTACGGTTTTCACTTCCGATGAGACGCCGCCCCCGCTCAGGGTCGCCGTCGCCACACCATCAAAGAAAATATCCAACGGTGCATCAGAAAACGCTGTAAAGCCTTCAAAATCTTCAGTCCCCTCGCCCGTAATCGCGCTCAAGAAGGCCGCTTCCGCCGCTCTAGAGTTAACGATGTCGTCAAAGGTATTGGCAAAATCTGTCGGGTTCGGATTGGCGTCTTGCCCGAAATAAATAGAATAAGCCTGGGCAGGGAGGACGCTGCTGAGAGAGGCGATCGCTGTTCCGAGGATACCGAGAATTGTTTTAGACTGATACATAGCTGAATTAAACTCAATGATGATGGTGTCTACGTAAATATCACAGCAAACGGGGTCACTGCATTAATTATAACGGCTGGGATAGTATCAGGATAAACACTGTAACCTGAATTCAGCAACGTTTCTCGCTAATACTCTTGCGAGAGAATTTTAATAATCCTCATCCTATCGATCGTTTCAGGATAGTTGTGTGATATTGATCACTTTCACTACGTACGTTTATCACACGCCTGAGGAAGATCATTCAGCCATTGCCAAACCTGCTCAAAAAGGTCGGGATGGTCGGCATCAAACCAGTGAATTTCAGGATAGGCACGAAACCAAGTGCGCTGCCGTTTGGCGAATTGGCGAGTGTGGAGACTGATGCGATCCACTAATTCCGTCGGGGCTAAATCCCCCCGCAACAGGGCACAAACTTCGGCGTAGCCTAGGGTTTTCAAGAGGGGTAAATCTGCCCCGTAGCGTTCACAGAGGGCTTCCACTTCCGGGATTAATCCCTGGTCAACCATGGCGGCGGTGCGGGTCTGAATGCGGCGATCGAGGCGATCGCAATCTAACCCAAGCTGCATAATCGGATAGGTGGGTGGATTTTCCCCCTGCTGTTGCGAAATCGGGAACCCCGTCACATAAAACACTTCGAGGGCGCGGATGGTGCGGGTTGCATCGTTGGGATGAATTTTTTGGGTCGCGTCGGGGTCAAGGTGTTGTAAAAGCCCGTAGCGATAGGATTGATCGAAGGATTGGAGTTGCGATCGCAGTTCTGGATGGGGAGGCACGCGGGGAATTTTCAGACCCTTGGCGATCGCCTTGATATATAGCCCTGTGCCCCCCACGAGCAACGGCGGCGAGGTCGCCGGATCGATCACGGCCTGGGCTTGTTGTTGATAGTCCGCCAGGGTCAAGGTCTCCGTCGGATCACAGATATCAATCAAATAGTGGGGCACTTGGGCTAATTCCGTGGCCGTCGGCTTGGCCGTGCCAATGTTAAACTCGCGATACACTTGTCGCGAGTCTGCACTGACAATCACCGTCTGCAATCGTTGCGCCAGGCGTAATGCTAAACCCGATTTGCCGCTGGCCGTGGGCCCACAAATGACGATTAATCCCGAAACCATGATTGAATAAATCGTGCGAAATGACTAAATATTCCCTGAAACGCTCAAAAAATAGGGCTTATCCTGTAATAAATTCAGTTTTCTGGACTTCAGCCTTGGGTGTTGCCCAAGCGACTTGATTGCTGGAGTCAAACTGCATCACGCTTTAGATTCACCATTGTGCGCATTTCATTGTCTCAAGTCCTCAACATTATTGCAGTGAATCCACTTCCTACAGACCGACCGAGCCTCATCGCCTACTTGCAAACCCCTGCGGCCGTTCGGGCACAGGCGGAGCGGATGTTTCAACTGGCACAACAGGATCAACTGAAGCATTTTCGATACCACCCTGAGGCGATCGCCACCCTCACCACCTACGTTTTGGCCAATCTCCGCCGTAACTATCCTGATTTGAATGTGCCGTTTCATAGTCGCTGGCGGCATTTTGAGGTGGGCGGGTGCGATCGCCTCGCCCAACTGCAACCCCACATCGCCCATCTCTCCCCCCGCGACCAGGTGAAAACCCTCTACGAATTAGCGATCACCAGTGTCCTGCTCGATGCTGGTGCAGGGCCCAGTTGGTACTACGTGGAAGCCGAAACCGGCCAAACCTGGCAACGCTCGGAAGGTTTGGCGATCGCTAGTTTTCGGATGTTCATGGCCGGCGGGTTCAGTCACGATCCCGATCACCCCTACCAAGCCGACGCAGCGGGGTTACAAGCCCTCACCTCGGAACGTTTGGCCCACCATTTTCAAGTCACAGCGGACAATAATCTAGTGGGGATGGAGGGGCGATCGCAACTCCTGCGCACCCTCGGCCACATCGTCGCTACCACCCCAGCCGTATTCGGCAGTGAAGCCCCCCGCCTTGGTAATCTCGTCGATTATCTCGCGCCCGTTGGAACTTCAACCCTCTCCGCCCCGACCATTTTCGCCGCGATCATCACCCACTTCGGCCGCATTTGGCCGGGGCGTTTGGTCATTGATGGGGTGAATTTAGGCGATGTGTGGCCCCATTCGCAGGTGGGGTATGCGCCGTTTCATAAGTTATCGCAATGGTTGACGTATTCGTTAATTGAGCCGTTGGCCCACTTGGGGGTCAACGTAACAGATCTAGACCAATTAACGGGGTTGGCTGAGTACCGGAATGGGGGTCTCTTGATCGATTTGGATGTGCTGAGTTTAAAAGATCCAGACCAAGCTGCCTGCACCCATCGCCCCGATTCTGAGTTAATTGTGGAATGGCGATCGCTCACCCTCGCCTGCCTCGATCGCATCGCCGCCGGCATTCGTGACCAGTTGAACCTCTCCGCCCACGACCTCCCCCTCGTCAAAATTCTCCAAGGCGGTACTTGGGCCGCCGGGCGCAAAATTGCCGCCGAACTGCGCATCGATGGCCGGCCGCCGCTGTTGATCGAAAGTGACGGTACGGTATTCTAGACGCGATCGCCCACCAGCATAACGACACATTAAGCGTTTTAACCCGTTCGATAGGCTTTGGGGGTAATGCCGGTCACTTGGCGAAACTGTTTGCTGAGGTGGCTATGGCTGTTAAACCCGCAACTGAGGGCAATGTCTACAATGGATTGATCCGTGTGGCTTAAAAGGGACTTGGCGCGTTCGATTCGCTGTTGAA
>CAZCWE010000158.1:7506-8853 GCA_964502285.1 uncultured Spirulina sp.
CGATAGGGCGACAGGCCGATGGATTGTTTAAACAGGCGGCTAAAGTGAAATTGGCTCATTTTCAATAACTGGGCCAGGGTTTCGAGGCGAATCTCTTGGTCTAAATGAGCCTCGATGTAGTCTAGGATTTTGCGCAGATGGTGGGGCGGGAGGCCGCCCTCATAGGTGGGGATTTGGGGGGTGGTGGTGGCGTGGTGGCGGAGGAGGTGGACGGCGAGGGCGTTGGCGAGGGAGTCTTGATAGAGGGGATTGCCCAGGGCGGGCTGTTGCGCTTCGGTGTAGAGGAGGCGGGCGATCGCGTCTAGTTGCCCATTGCGCACCTGAAAATCGGGCCGCAGTTGAAAGCGATCGCCCCCCGTCGTCAAAACCTCCGCCGCCACCCGTTGCAAAAACTCAGCCCCCAGTTGAATCTTGATACAGTTTTCCTCTCCCTCCCACCGCACAAACAGCGGCGTTTGCGCTGGCGTGATCAACATATCCCCCGGACGATACACCCCCCGGTAGGTTTTCCCATCTTGCCGTTGAAGATAGGGGAGCGGACGCGCAGCCACCGAGACAAAGAGGGTGTGCGCCGTCTCGTCTTGAAAGTCTCCTTCGCCGGGAGGGTTGTGGAGCAGCTCGACGCGCAGGGATGCCTGGTGGGGTTGAACCAAGGGGGACGCTGAATCAGGAAGAGCCGGATGTTGCACGGGACTCATGGGAGAAATTTTCCCCATCATAATCAAGGCTGCGATCGCCCCGCTCGGCAAAAATCCACAACTCACCGCAAGATCGTACCAGTTACGCAAGAAGTAGATAGTTGCAAACCCTTGCCCTGCCTAAGCTTAGGGTGTTGTTCATCCAAAGGATTAAGACCCATGAAACTTCTGATTTTTGGCGCAACCGGTACCGTCGGTCAGCACGTCGTCACCCAAGCCCTTGAGGATGGTCACACCGTGACCGCCTTCGCCCGCAATCCCTCCCGCCTCGGCCTCCAACACCCGAACCTGCACCTCTTTCCCGGTGATGTGTGCGATCGCGCCACGGTGGAAGCCGCCGTGCCGGGTCACGATGTGGTGATCTGCACCCTCGGATCAGGGCAAAAACTCTCCGGCACGGTGCGCTCTGAGGGAACCCGCAACATCATCGCCGCGATGCAGCAAACGGGGGTGCAGCGGCTGATCTGTCAAACCACCCTCGGCGTAGGGGATAGCTGGGGCAGCCTTAATTTTTTCTGGAAATACATCATGTTTGGGCTGATCTTGCGCAATGTTTTTGCAGATCACGAACGGCAAGAGCAGGATGTGCGGGCGAGTGGGTTGGATTGGACGATTGTGCGGCCGGGGGCATTTGTGGAGGGCGATCGCA
>CAZCWE010000159.1:0-7623 GCA_964502285.1 uncultured Spirulina sp.
GGGGATTCAGGGGGATCGATCGCAACGTAGGCCAACATTTGAACGTTATGTATAAACAGTAGCCCACAGGAGAAGGGAGCGAAAAGCCCTCGACCGTGGGAGAGGGTTGGGTGAGGGATTGCATCACTGGGATGCCCCTAATTTTGTCTTTTTTCTGATTACGTTTGATCGTGAAAATCTTGATGGTGCAGTCATTTTAGCCATCCAGTTAGCTTGATTTTTTTGACAATAAAAGGAATTTTTAGAATTTTTGTATTATTTTAGTACAGAGGTTCTAGAATAATAGTAACCCTGAATTCATCGACAGTTTTAAACTGAATGGGTTATGAAAGTTGAGCTAGGGCTTAAATCCTTCTCATCTTCTCAAGCTTTCCAGGCAAGGTGGCTTTACTCCCTTGGCCGCTAGCGATCATCCCCTAACTCAGGTTTAGAACGGGATTAATTCTAGGGACATTTGTTGATTGTCTGTCCGAAAAATCACAATGGAATCACTAACAAGAGCGCAACAAGAACTTTACGATTGGCTGGTGGACTATATCCGCGCCTCCCAACACGCCCCCTCGATTCGGCAAATGATGAAAGCGATGAATCTGAAGTCGCCGGCTCCGATTCAAAGCCGTTTGGAGCGGTTGCGGAAAAAGGGCTATATCACCTGGGATGAGGGCAAGGCCCGCACGATTCGGATCACCTATGCCCCCGATCGGCCCGGGATTCAGATTATGGGGGTGATTACGGCGGGGGGACTCGTGGAGCCGTTCACCGATGTGCAAAACCAGCAAGAGGAACTCGACCTGCAAGGGGTGATGGATCAGCCGAATTGTTTCGCGCTTCGGGTGACGGGGGATAGCATGATTGGCGACATGATTACGGAGGGGGATTTTGTCTTGTTGCGAAAACCGCAAGAAGACCAAACGCCGAAAGATGGTGCGATCGTGGCGGTGCGGGTCGAGGGGGAAGGAACGACGTTGAAGCGATATTACCAAACGGGCGATCGCGTCACCCTCAAGGCATCCAATCCCAACTATGACCCGATTCACACCCTGGCCCATCAGGTGCAAATCCAGGGGATTCTCGTGGGGGTGTGGCGCACCTATGGATCGGGATTGCCGACGATGGCACGGGGTTAATGGGCGTTAACGTTAAAATGCAGCGATCGCACCTTTAGAGGAATCTAAGGATGCGATCGTTTTTGATTCTGAGCGAATGTTGGAATAGTGAACATCTAGCTCGCTACTCTGACCATGAGATGAGACAGCCTCAATCGCTGGGCGATGGTGCTGACTTAATCCGCCACTTCGGCCAATTCGATCACCCGCTCGGTCATATCTTTGACTAAAAAATTGAGCGGCCGACGACTGCGCAGCTTAAACCGTAAACGCCGAGACTGCACCCGCAGCAGAATATTTTCCAAGCAATCGCGGTCAAAGCACACATGACGCTGACGATTTTTCGCCCCGTATTGCGCCCCGGAAATGACGTGGAGCTGGGTATTTTTTTTCAGTTGATACCACAGTCCCTCGGATTGGGTGGGGGGAGCGGTGGCGGTGGTGGGTAGCGACGACATCCCGTAGATGGGGTCGAGGCTGGCGGCTCCCATGCTTTGCTCGTAGTTGTAGTAATAATGGAGCGGCACATCAGCCACGGCCAAATTGAGCAGCCCTTCGTAAAACTCCCGCGCCACGCTGAGATCCGACACCATAATCGTGTGGACTTTCGGCGCACTGGACAAAAACATCCACATCGCCCCGGCATAGGCGACCAACAGCATCACCATCACGCCTTGGGTGGAAAAAAGGCTGTCGAGGGCGGGCAAAAATGCGCCGAGATGCACGGGGGGCGGGGTTAAGATTGCCGGAATGAGTTCAGTCATAGCAAAGGCAGGCGTTGAACAGGGTGAGAAATCAGTACGGTGGGTACGGTCAGTCTACAGAATGCCGGGGGCAATGGGTTTCTGTTCCGTGTTACAGGATGTTAACGCCATCTTATCAAATCCTGCCCAGGGGATTTTAGGGAAATGTGCCGTTACGAATGTCGGCGGCGAATTGTTGGGTGGCGGTGATGATTTGGTCGCTGAGGTTGAGGTAGGTTTTGGCGAAGGGGGGCACTTTGGGGGAGAGGCCGAGGAGGTCGGCGGTGACGAGGACTTGACCGTCGCAATGGGGGCCAGCGCCGATGCCGATGGTGGGGATGGGGAGTTTGGTGGTGATGATGTGGGCGAGGTCAGCGGGGATATGTTCGAGGACGATCGCATAGGCTCCGGCTTCGGCGACGGCGATCGCTTCGTGCAAAATCCGCTCGGCTTCGGGTTCGGTTTTGCCCTGTTGTCGGTAGCCCAATTGATGAACAGATTGCGGGGTAAGTCCCACATGGCCGAGGACGGGGATGCCGAGGGTGGTGAGGCGGTGGATCGTGTCCACCATCGTGGGGCTGCCGCCTTCGAGCTTGACGGCTTGGGCGGCGGTTTCTTTGAGGACGCGCCCGGCGGCGGCGATCGCATCGGGGATGCTGGTTTGGTAGCTCAGAAACGGGAGATCGCACACCACCAAGGCCCGCTCCACGCCCCGACAGACGGCGGCGGTGTGGTGGATCATCGTGTCGAGATCCACCGGCAGGGTGTTGGCATGGCCGAGGGCGACCATGGCGAGGGAGTCACCGACGAGAATCATGTCTACACCGGCTTGATCCAAGAGACGGGCGATCGCATAGTCCCATGCGGTGAGGGTGACAATGGCGGGCGGCTGATGTTTGCGGCGGCCCAACTGAGACGGGGTGATCGGCATGGTGTCTGGCGGACAGGGTGGAGCGAAGAAGGGCTTCCGTGTCTGTGGTATGGTGTACAGAATTCTGGACGGAGCCTGGAATTTCTATATTTGGAGTATAGCCTGATGCCGCAGCCGATCGAACGTCAAGCCTCTGTGAATGCAGGACTGATGGGGGCGATCGCCTACACCCTCACCTATAGCGGTTTGCTCATGATCGCGGGGCAACTGCCGCCCCAGTGGTCTCTGTTTTTGCCCTTGGATCACCTGACGTTACCGGGTTTGGCCATTGCCCTGGCGACGGGGTTTTTGTTTGGCGTGGCCTATCGCTACACGGTGCGGGGCGATCGCAACCCGCACCTGTGGCAAGGCGTGGTGTGGGCCTTTAGTGGGGTGCGCACCGGGGCCAGCCTCGAAACCCTGCCCCACTGGACGATCGGGCAACTTTGCACCATTGGCACCGAAAGCGTGATCTGTTTTGGCATCGCGGCATTGGTGTTAATCGTGGCCCGCGATCGCCACTGGCTCAACCCGTCGGCCCTTTCGTCCCAACTGCCCGCATCTTCCACCCCTCGCCAATAAGGCCGTACCATAGGAAACGTCGTCACGCCAGAGCATTGACCCTGATTCCATCCCTGCGATCCACCTCTGCATTTCATCCCGACAGTTGTGCGTTGGTGATGAAACCAGCGGCATCGGTCGAAGCATGATCCTGTCGTCTCTGTTCCAGTCACGCTTACTCTTTCCGTCCCTTCAAAGTATGAAATTGTCTTGGCTGCGTCCTTCCCGTTGGCCCATCGCGGTGAAACTTTCCACCACCCTGTTAGCCGTTGCCCTTGTCCCCACCGGCCTGATCACGTATTTCAACATTCAACAAAACTTTGAAGAGGTGGAAGCAGCGGAGTATCGCAACCTGACCCTGTTGGCCCAAAGTCACAGCGATCGCCTCGATCAGTTCATCCTTGACAACCAGCGCATCGTTGAATACATCGCCCAGACACCGCTCCTCGCGACATACCTCGCCACGCCTCCGGATACCCGTTCCGCCCTGCAAGTGGACGTTGACCGATCCCTCCGCACCCTCAAAAACTCCAATCCGGACTATGACCTAGTCTATTTACTCAATGCGTCCGGGGAAGCCGTAGCCTCCCCCAGTTTGCCTGAGATTTTGGAGGATAATTTCCAATTTCGGAACTATTTCCGAACCCCGCAAACCCAAGGCAAAAGCTATGTTTCGAGCATCTTGGTGGGCACTAATACGAAAGAACCCGGCGTTTTCTTTTCGGCTCCCATCACCAGCATTGCCGGTGAATTCCTGGGTGTGGTGGTGGTCAAAATGGCCGGCCAAGCGATTTGGGAGATGGTGGATGGGTTTCCGGTTGATCCAGACAGTGATGTCTTTTTAGTGGACTATGCGGGAATTGTGATTGCCCACCGCGATCGCTCCCTGCTCTATCACAGCTTGGCGGAATTGCCCCCCAAGGTGCGCGACGATGTGATCCGCGATCGCCGCTATGCCGTCGATCGCATCCCCAGCTTGAATCTCGATATCCTCGCCGATGCCATGGTCAACACCACCCAAGCCGGCTATGTCACCTACAATTTTCCCGCCCTCCAACAACAACGCATCGCCGGATTCGCTCCCCTGCGCAATCAAAACTGGACCCTCGGTATTGCCCGCACCGAAGCCACCTTTCTCGCCTCCCTGCGCCAATCGACCCAACGCAGCTACATCGCCCTGGGGGTTGCCGGAGTGGGAGCGACCCTGCTCGCCATCATGCTCATTCGTAGCATTGTCCGCCCGATTCGCGACCTCACCGCTGCGGTGGCCACCCTCGAACAGGATCACTTCACCCCCATCCCCGACCACCGCCAAGACGAACTCGGTACGCTGGCCCGGGCGTTTAATGCCATGGAACGCCGGTTACAGGATTCCTTTGCTGCCCTCTCTACGGCCAATAGCACCCTAGAGCAGCGCGTCGAAGCCCGCACCGCCGAACTCACCGCCACCCTGACCCACCTCCAGCAAACCCAAGCCCAACTGATCCAAACCGAAAAAATGTCGAGCCTGGGGCAAATGGTGGCCGGAATTGCCCATGAGATCAATAATCCGGTGAATTTTATCCATGGCAATCTCACCCATGCGGATCAATACATGGCGGATTTGCTCAACCTGATTAATCTCTATGAACAGTGCTATCCCGAACCCCATCCTGATATTGAGGAGGAGGCTGAAAGTATTGACTTAGAATTCGTGCGATCGGATTTACCGCAGTTGATGGATTCGATGAAGATGGGGACGAAACGGATTCGGGAAATCGTCCTCAGTTTGCGAAATTTTTCGCGTTTGGATGAAGCGGAGGCGAAAAAAGTTGATTTACATGAAAGTCTAGACAGTACGATTTTGCTGCTCAAACATCGCCTGCAATCGAACGACCATCGCCCGGCCTTGAAGATTGTCAAACAGTATGGAACCTTACCGAAAGTCTCCTGCTATCCGGGGCCGTTGAACCAGGTGTTGCTCAATATTATGAGTAATGGGATTGATGCGTTGAAGAGTGCGATCGCAGACGGCAAAGAGTTCGGCGACGAGGGCCCCCATCTTCTCATTGCCACCGAGACCCACAACGACGACGTGATCATCCGCATTCGCGACAACGGCACCGGGGTTCCTGAAGCGGTTCGCGCCAAACTCTTCGACCCCTTCTTCACCACCAAAGACGTGGGCAAAGGGACTGGCCTCGGCCTCTCGATCAGCTATCAAATCATCGTCGAAAAACACAACGGCCACCTTAACTGTCAGTCCCAACCCGGCGAATGGACTGAATTTGCGATCACCCTCCCCATTGCACAAATCACCGTCACCTAATGGATCGCCCCCTGCCTTGGTAGAATTGGCCAACTCCTCACAACAAACGTTGGACAACCTATGGACATTAACGCCGCTGTGGCTTGGGAAGCAGGCAAGCCCCTCAGCCTCGAAACCATTCACCTAGAGGGGCCAAAATCCGGCGAAGTGCTGATCGAAATCAAAGCCACCGGAGTCTGTCACACCGATGCCTATACCCTCTCCGGTAGCGATCCAGAGGGCCTCTTTCCCGCCGTCCTGGGTCATGAAGGGGCGGGGATTGTGGTGGAGGTTGGCCCCGACGTGACGAGCCTGAAGCCGGGCGATCATGTGATTCCTCTCTACACCCCGGAATGCCGCCAGTGTAAATTTTGCCTCAGCGGTAAAACCAACCTCTGCCAAGCGATTCGCGCCACCCAGGGTAAAGGCGTGATGCCCGACGGGACGAGCCGTTTTTCCAAAGACGGCCAGATGATTCACCACTACATGGGAACCTCCACCTTTGCCAACTTCACCGTGCTGCCGGAAATTGCGGTGGCAAAGGTGCGATCGGATGCCCCCTTGGACAAGGTGTGTTTGTTGGGCTGTGGCGTGACGACGGGGATCGGGGCGGTGATTAATACGGCGAAGGTGGAGCCGGGGGCGAATGCGGTGGTGTTTGGCTTGGGGGGGATTGGCTTAAGTGTGATCCAAGGGTTGCGCCTCGCGGGGGCCAACAGGATCATCGGTGTGGATCTCAATCCCACGAAGCAGGCACTGGCGACGCGCTACGGCATGACTCATTTTGTTAACCCCAACGCCATCGAGGGGGATCTCGTTGCTCATCTCATCGAACTCACCGACGGGGGCGCAGACTACAGTTTTGAATGTATTGGGAATGTCAAGGTGATGCGGCAGGCGTTGGAATGTTGCCATAAGGGCTGGGGCGAGTCGGTGATTATCGGCGTGGCAGGGGCGGGCCAGGAGATTAGCACGCGCCCGTTTCAGTTGGTGACGGGTCGGGTCTGGCGCGGGACAGCGTTTGGGGGAATGAAGGGGCGGCGGGATGTGCCGAAGTTGGTGGATTGGTATATGGATGGCAAGATCGATATTGATCATCTGGTGACCCATACCGTCCCTCTGGAACGAATTAATGAGGCGTTTGATCTGATGCACGCGGGAGAGTCGATTCGGACGGTGGTGACGTTTTAAGCACGATCCCCGGCTTTAGCAAGATTGTTGGTTTGATGGTTGCGATCGCAGCCCACGGCATCGGAACGTCCCACTTAATATCCATTCAGTTTCCCCGATTTCCTCTGTATGGTCACGTCTCCACTGGCTTCATTCCCTCAAGACCACTCTTGGCCCCGATTCAATCGCCAAGTCCTTGACCAGGGCATTAATCGTATTGCTCAGAGTTTACAGAGCGCGGCGCAAGCCGAGGGAGCCTCCCCCGTTGCCCAGGCTGAAGCATTGGGCCTCGATGCGTCTCAGGCGGCGCTGGGATGGTTAGGTCAGCGGTTTAATTTGTCGGACTTTGAGCGGGATGTGATTCTGCTTTGTGCAGGCATGGAGTTGAGGCGCGGGTGGGATCAGTTGTGTGGTCAGGCCCAGGGGAATCCTCAGCAGAATTACCCGACGTTTAGTTTGGCGTTGACAATCTTGCCGACGGCCAATTGGCACGCCCTCACCCCAGAAGCGCCGCTGCGACGCTGGCGGTTGATTGAGTTGGGGGAGAGCCAATCCCTGGTGCATGCGCCGCTGCGGTTGGATGAGCGGATCTTGCACTACCTCATGGGGGTACAGTATCTGGATGTCCGGCTGTCGAGTATGGTGGAGTCGGTGATGGGGGTGCGGGGGGATCTGGTGCCGTCCCATGGTGCGATTGCCGCTCGCATCATCGACCTTTGGCAACAGGCGATCGCGCCGATTGTCCAACTCTGCGGCATCTACCTCAAAACCCTCGTCAAAGTGCACTTGCGGATGCAAATCGATCCGCGTGACCGACATCTGCCCTTTGGCGTTCTTGCCAAGCTC
>CAZCWE010000159.1:7633-8818 GCA_964502285.1 uncultured Spirulina sp.
CCATGACCCCACGAAACGGGCGATCGCTCAAGCGATCGCCCATCAATTTAACGCCGTCCTCTTTCTTCTGCCCGCCGAACTGCTCCCCAAAGATGGGAAATCGTTGGCAGAGGTGCAATGCTTACTCGAACGGGAATGGCAACTCAATCGGGCCATGGTGATGCTGGATTTGGACTATGTGGACACGCTGCCCCCAGGGGTAACTCGCCTGATTGATACCCTCAATGTGCCGTTATTTTTGAGCACGGCAATCCGCCAACATCAACGCCATCGCACCCTGGTCACCTTTGATGTGGCTGCCCCCACCTACCCAGAACAGCACAACCTGTGGGTCAAGACGTTGGAGGCCGCTGGGGCGATCGCACCCCCGCAACTGAATCAATTAGTATCAAACTTCAACCTCACCCCCGGCCAGATCCAAGCTGCTGCGATCGCCTGGACAGCCCAAGGGCAAGCCGACTTTCAGCAGCTTTGGGAGGTGTGCCGCCGTCAGAGCCGCCCCCGTCTCGATGAACTCGCCCAACGGATTAACGTCAATGCCGGTTGGGATGACCTGATCTTACCCGAACGCGAACATCAAACCCTCCAGATGATCACCGCCCAAGTGCGGCAACGGATGCAGGTGTATCAGGACTGGGGCTTTGGCGGCAATCAGCAGCGGGGCTTAGGGATCACGGCCTTATTTGCGGGGGCCAGTGGCACCGGAAAAACCCTGGCCGCCGAAGCGATCGCCTCCACCCTCAACCTCGATGTCTATCGCATCGACCTCAGTTCCATCATCAGCAAATACATCGGCGAAACCGAAAAAAATCTCCGCAAACTCTTCGACGCTGCCGAAGGCGGTGGCGTGATCCTCCTCTTCGACGAAGCCGATGCCCTCTTTGGCAAGCGCAGCGACGTCAAAGACAGCCGCGATCGCCACGCCAACGTCGAAGTCGCCTATCTCCTCCAACGCATCGAAGCCTTCCAAGGCCTCGCCATTCTCACCACCAACCTCAAAAACTCCCTCGACCAAGCCTTCCTGCGCCGCATCCGCTTCGTGATCAATTTCCCCTTCCCCAAAGCTCCCCAACGCGCCGAAATTTGGCGGCGCACCTTCCCCCCCCAAACCCCCACCAAAAAACTCAACTACGACCACCTCGCCCAACTCGAAGTCGCTGGCGGCAACATCAAAAGTATCGCCAT
>CAZCWE010000160.1:0-862 GCA_964502285.1 uncultured Spirulina sp.
CGATCGCAACGTAGACCAACATTTGAACGTTATGTATAAGCAGTAGCCCGCAGGAGAGGGCGTTGAGCTCCTTTCTCCCGTGGGAGAAGCGATGCCCTGAGCGATCGCCCTGCCCGGATTATTCCCACCCTTAAAAATCTCCCTCGATTCACCCACGCCGTTGATCGTCCTAAGCCACCGTGACTCAGCCCAACCCCACCTTTGACTGCTACTATCGCTACGCCGAACTCCAAGCCCTCCTCCACGACTACGCCGCCGCCTATCCCCACCTCATTCACCGCCAAAGCATCGGTCAAAGCCACGAAGGCCGAGAGATTGACCTGATCACAATCACCAACAAAGCCAGTGGCGACGCCGCCCAAAAACCCAGCCTCTGGGTCGATGGCAACATCCATGCCACCGAAGTCGCCCCCTCCACCGCCGCCCTCTACCTGATCCATACCCTCGTCACCCAATACGATCGCGACCCAGACATTACCCGCTGCCTCGACACCCGCGCCTTCTACATCTGCCCCCGCCTCAACCCCGACGGCGCTGAACTCGCCCTCGCCGATTCCCCCCGCTATATTCGCTCCGGTACACGCCATTACCCCGACCCCGATCCCCTCCCGGCCGGGTTTACCCCCTGCGATATTGACGGCGATGGGCGCATCCTCACCATGCGCATCCCCGACTCCAACGGAGCCTGGAAAGCCTACCCTCCTGATCCCCGCTGGCTGATCCGCCGCGACCCCATTGAAACGGGCGGCGCATACTATCGCCTCCTGCCGGAAGGAGAAATCGAAAACTACGACGGTGTTTTGATCCCCCGAACTGCACCACCCCAACGACCTGTCCGCGAACTTTGACTACATCACCGCCT
>CAZCWE010000160.1:948-3097 GCA_964502285.1 uncultured Spirulina sp.
AAGTGCGGGCGGCGGTGGAGTTTGTCGCCCAGCAACGCAATTTAACCGGGGCTATCTCGTTCCACACCATGAGCGGGGTGCTGTTGCGGCCCTTTAGTTTCCAGGCGGATGAGACGATGGCCCCAGCGGATTTGCGGTTGTATAAACAGATTGGCGATCAGGGGACGGCGGTGACGGGCTATCCGGCGGTGTCGGTGTACCACGAGTTTCGCGGCGCGGGCCATGGGTCGGTGACGGGGGCGTTTGATGATTGGGCCTATCTGGAGCAGGGCTTGTTTGCCTGGACGGTGGAGATTTGGAGTCCGATGCAACAGGCGGGGATTGAGGATTATCATTTCTTGGATTGGTTTGATCAGCATCCGTTAGAGGATGATTTGAAGCTGTTGGCCTGGAGCGATCGCGCCCTCCAGGGTCACGGCTATATCGATTGGTATCCTGTGGAACATCCCCAACTCGGCCCGGTGGAATTAGGCGGCTGGCACGATTTTTACAGTTGGCGCAATCCGCCGCCGCATCTCCTCGAAGCGGAGATCCAACGGTTTCCCCAATGGTTAGTGTGGCATCTTCTCATCTCGCCCCTGCTCACCTTGCATCACAGCGAGGTACAGGCCTTGGGGGACAACTGCTATCGGGTGCGGGTGGTGGTGGAAAATTCCGGCTGGTTGCCCACCTACATCACAGAACAGGCGAAGACACGCCAAAAAACGCGGGGCTGTCGGGCGACGCTGACCCTACCGGAGGGGGTGACGTTGGTGATGGGGTCGCGGGTGCTGGAATTGGGCGAATTAACAGGACGATCGCACAGCCCCTCATCGCCGTCGTCCTGGGGAGACCAAACCAGCGATCGCGCCAAGGCCGAATGGGTGGTCTGTGGGCCGGCCGGTGCGGAACTGGCGATCGCGGTGCAGTGCGATCGCGCCGGTCAAGTGGCCACCACCCTCACCCTGAAATAATGGGAGATATCGGTACACTGTAGGGTAGTTTTTGTGGCGCATTGTCTTAGAACAGCGACCTAAATGCCTTGACCCCACCGCTTCCCAACCCCGAATACGCTCCGGCCTTTGCCTTTAGCCCCAATTGCCAGCGTCGCATTGCCATCCCCATTGCGCGTCTCCCCACCCAAACCCAGCTTTCCCTTGGGGTCACCATCGTTCACGGCCAAGAGCCCGGCCCCACCCTCTGGCTCAGTGCAGCCCTCCACGGCGATGAATTAAATGGGGTCGAAATTATTCGCCAAGTCTTGCAACGACTTGATTGCATGGGAGTCCGAGGCACGATCATCGCCGCCCCCATTGTCAATATTTTTGGCTTTATTGACCAATCCCGCTACTTGCCCGATCGCCGCGACTTAAACCGCAGTTTTCCCGGTTCGGCCACGGGGTCCCTCGCCTCGCGCCTCGCTCATTTGTTCATGACCGAAATCGTCCACCGCAGCACCCACGGCATCGACCTGCACACCGCCTCAGACCACCGGATCAACTGGCCCCAGATTCGCGCCAACCTCGACGACCCCGCCACGGCTGCGATCGCCCAAGCCTTCGCCCCCCCCGCCCTGATCCACGCCAACATCCGCGACGGCTCCCTCCGCGAAGCCGCCGGCAAACACGGCATCCCCGTCCTCCTCTACGAAGCCGGTGAAGCCATGCGCTTCAACCAAGACGCGATTCATACCGGCGTCACCGGCATTCTGCGGGTTATGGCCGCGCTGCAAATGTGCCCACCCTCGCCCAATCTTGACCCCCCCACTACCCCGATGGTGCAAGCCCAAAAAACCAAATGGATTCGCGCTTCTCGCAGTGGTCTCCTCCGCCTCCATGTGGAGTTGGGCAGCCACGTCACCAAACGGCAAGTGGTCGGGATCGTTGCCGATGCGTTTGGGGAACATCCGTCCCTAGTCCGGGCCACAACCACCGGCATCGTGATCGGCTACACCCAAAAACCCTTAGTCAACCAAGGCGATGCGATCGTGCATCTGGCGATCGGGGAAGCGATCGCAGACCCTGCGCCGGATCATCCCACCCCAGAGCCAACCCACTAGAGAGCCAACAAGCACAACTGGTGCAGCGTCAATGCCAAGCATCAATGCCTTTTTTGTCAGGCCAAGCGCGAGCTTGCCATGGGCAAAGGACGTAGCATGTCCCCGGAAAAC
>CAZCWE010000160.1:3107-8816 GCA_964502285.1 uncultured Spirulina sp.
CCTCCCTAACCGCCCCATTTGGGCAGCCTCAATCACACCTTTCCCGCCGTTGCTCACCCCCCCCATCAAGCCCGTCTCAAAACAGATTCAATCCATCTCCTCAAATCCATCAGCTCCCCAGCTCAACCCAACCGTTGAGATCAGTCCAAGAATCTGCTTTCCCCACCTATCAAGGGTTCTCATAAATCTGAGGTAACGCGGGGTTTTAATTCTTAACAAAACGTAACTGCGCTCCCTCCGTCAGCAGTGTATAAAGATAACCGGAAGGTTTAAAGAGCAAGCCAAGTGCAAGCTTTTGCGCTACTCCAAGGGATTATCCCTTTTCTCATAAACAGTTATGAGCTTCTCAGACTTCAATGCGATAAGTACTTATACTCATCTGATCATTACAAGTCTGTAACATTTCTGAGAGAACAAGGGCAAAACAGATAACGAGCGGGTAGAGTAAAACTTAGCTGTTTGGTCATCACTAAACCAACCAGTATTGGAACCGCTAGATTCTAATTAATAAAGAGTCTAGTCGTGATCAAAACACAACTTAACATTAGGAGATTAACTCAATGTTTGACGCATTCACAAGGGTTGTTTCTCAAGCAGATTCTCGTGGTGAATTCTTGAGCACCGAACAGCTTGATGCTTTGGCCGCCACTGTGGCAGCAGGCAGCAAGCGTTTAGACACCGTTAACCGGATCACCAGCAACGCTTCTACGATTGTCACCAACGCTGCTCGCGCTCTCTTTGCCGAGCAACCTCAACTGATCAGCCCCGGTGGGAATGCTTACACGAACCGTCGCATGGCTGCTTGCCTCCGCGACATGGAAATCATCCTGCGCTATGTCACCTATGCAACCTTGGCAGGTGATGCAAGCGTCCTCGAAGATCGTTGCTTGAACGGTCTCCGTGAAACCTACCAAGCTCTGGGTGTTCCTGGTGCTTCTGTTGCTGCTGGCGTTGCCAAAATGAAAGATGCGGCCGTTTCCATTGCGAACGACCCCAACGGCATCACCCCTGGTGATTGCAGCCAACTGATGTCTGAAGTGGCTAGCTACTTCGACCGTGCTGCTGCTGCCGTAGGTTAAGCATTCTGCTTCTTGTCCGTCCGAGCGACAAGATTCACCCTTTGGGGACTGTTCCCCGTAGCAAAAGAAATCACTAAACTCAGAATTTAGGAGAATCCTAGACCGATGAAAACCCCTATCACCGAAGCGATCTCTACCGCTGATTCCCAAGGACGTTTCCTGGGCAACACCGAACTCCAAGCTGCCAACGGTCGTTTTGAACGTGCTGCTGCTAGCATGGAAGCCGCTCGTGCCTTGACCTCCAAGTCCTCTGAATTGATCAATGGTGCGGCTAGTGCTGTGTACCAACGCTTCCCCTACACCACCCAAATGCAGGGCGCTCAGTACGCGGCTGACCAACGCGGTAAAGACAAGTGTGCTCGTGATATCGGCCACTACCTCCGCATGGTCACCTACTGCCTCGTTTCTGGTGGCACCGGCCCCATGGATGAGTACCTGATCGCAGGTTTGGATGAAATCAACCGCTCCTTCGAGCTTTCTCCGAGCTGGTACGTTGAAGCTCTCAAATACATCAAAGCAAGCCATGGCCTCAGCGGTCAAGCTGCTAATGAAGCGAACACCTACATCGACTACGCGATCAACGCATTGAGCTAGTTTTCTATCTCAATCTCCTGCCCGGAAAATTCGGCGAGTGTTGGCACACACAGCTAGCAGTTGCCAATTTATCCGGGCATTGTTTTAGCCATTTGTTGTAGTAGAACGAGGTGTTTATGCCGACATTAGTTGCTTCAAATTTGGCTGCAGCCGGACGGCTGGGTCTTGATGCCTTTGACGGAAGCTATGTTGAACTGCGTCCGAATTGGACGGAAGAGGATCTTCAACTGGTGTTCCGTGCGGCTTATCGTCAAGTGTTCGGAAACGACTACGTGATGAAAGCTCAACGGTTGACTTCAGCAGAGTCCTTGTTGCGGCAAGGTAATATCAGCGTGCGGGACTTTGTCCGGGCGTTGGCCAAATCCGATTTATATAAAGACAAATTTTTCCACGCCAATAACAACCAACGTTTTGTTGAGTTGAACTTTAAACATCTTTTGGGACGTGCTCCTTTGGATCAAGAAGAATTGGCGTATCATACCAATCTCTGCGAAGACGAAGGGTATGATGCTGAGATTGACTCTTACTTTGAAAGTGAAGAGTATGCTCGGAAGTTTGGCGACAGTGTGGTTCCCTATTTCACTGGGTTTTCCGTGGAAGAAGGGTCACGCACGGTGGGCTTTACGCGCATGTTCAATCTCTATCGTGGCTATGCCAATAACGATCGCGGTCAAGTGGGCGGCCCCAATGCTCGGTTGATTCGTCAACTGGCGGTGAGCCAATCGATGAAGATTGCAAACCCCACGGGCCAAGATGATTCCTACGCGGTTCCCCAAAAGTCCTTTGGTGGCGTTGGGAATCAAGGGGCGCGGATGTACCGCATTGAAGCGACGAAGATGATCGGTCGCCAGTTGCGCCCGGTGATTCGTCGCAGCAATACGGCGTACTTGGTGCCCTACGATAATTTGTCGGATCGCATCCAACAAATTCTCCGCTCCGGTGGCAAGATCGTCAGTGTCCGTCCTGCCTAAGGAACCGTTGGAACGATCGCAGGCGGGAGTCATGATCCCTTAACAGGCTCAAGGGTTTTGACCTCGACCCACTGTGATCGCTCCTTGAAGGAGTCCAGTATTGATGGTAAGCGATCGCTTGCCATCAATACCCATGATGTCAGTTGATGAATCTTACTATTGAAACGGAGTTTTTTTAAATGTATAACCAAGCCTCTTTAGGAACCGCCACCCTGGAAAATTCCGGCAGCCGGATCTATCGGGTCGAAGTGTCCGGACTACGCCAAAATGCCGCGACGAGCACACAACAATATTCAATTCGCCGCAGTGGCAGCGTCGTGTTGACCGTTCCCTACAGCCGCATGAGCGACGAGATGCAGCGCATCAATCGGTTGGGCGGTAAAATTCTCAAGATTGAAGCCATGGACGGGTCAGCACCGGCACCGGCAGCAGAGACAGCAGAGTCTGAAGAATAATTCAAGGATAACTATGGCGGTGGATGAGTCCAATACCAGCCACTATACTGCTGAGCAAGCGATCGCCAATCTCCAACAAACGGAGCATCTCGGCGATCGCTACTATGCGGCCTGGTGGTTAGGCAAACATCGAGTTCAAGATCCAGCGGCCATTGAGGGGCTTTTAACGGCTCTAGATGACGACCTGGATCGCTCGCCCGATGGGGGCTATCCATTGCGGCGTAATGCAGCGCGGGCCTTGGGAAAAGTGCAAGACCCGCGCATTGTGTCGGCGTTGATCGCCTGTTTGGCCTGTGACGATTATTATGTGCGCGAAGCCGCCGCCCAATCCTTAGAGATGCAGGGAGATGGAGCGGCGATCGCACCCTTGAGCGCCTTTTTAACGGGCGGGATTAGTGTGGCCACTGCCGTACCGGGGCGACCTCACCTCATTCACCCCTACGAAGCAATCATCGAAGCCTTGGGGACGTTGGGGGCAACGACAGCGATCGCGCTGATCGAGCCGTTTCTAGAGCATCCGGTGGAAAAAGTTCAGTTTGCCGCCGCCCGCGCCCTCTACCAACTTACCGAGGATGCTCGCTACGGCGATCGCCTCGTGCGCGGCCTGCAAGCCGATAAACTCCCCCTGCGTCGCTCGGCCTTGATTGACCTCGGCGCAACCACCTATCTGGCCGGAGCAGAGGCGATCGCCAAAACCTTCGCCGAAAACAGCCTCAAACTGATCGCCCTCAAAGGCCTGCTCGAAAACTACCTCCGCCAACAATCTACGGATTCACCCACCGTCACCCCCGAAAGCCAACAGGTGATGGCCCTCATGGATAGCTTGTTATGACCTCTGACACGACCACCGATTCGATCCAGTCCCTTTTGACGGCCATTGATAACGCCAGTTCTGCTGCTACTTTGGTGGGGGCGGTGCGGGCCTTGGGCACGAGTGATGATCCGGCGGCGATCCCGAAACTGATTGAAGTGCTGGGGTTTAACAATCCGGGGGCAGCCGTGGCGGCGGTGGATGGTTTGGTGAAGTTTGGTCGGGCTGCGGTTCCCACCCTCCTGGCTAACCTCGATGGTTACGACTACGGAGCGCGGGCTTGGGCTAACCGGGCCTTGTCCCAAATTGGCGATCCCCGCGCCCTTGATACGCTTTTAGAAGCGGCGCAATCGGATTTTGCGCTGAGTGTGCGGCGGGCGGCGGCGAAGGGGTTGGGGTTTTTAAATTGGTCGGCTTTACCGGTCGAGGCGCAACATCCGGCCCAGCAGAAGGTTTTTACCGCCCTGACCACGGTGCTTACCGATGAGGAATGGGTGGTGCGCTATGGGGCGATCGCCGGCCTGCAAGAATTAGCCCAACGTCAACCCCACTGGCGCGATCCTGTCTATGAAATGTTGTGCGATCGCCTCCCCCAAGAACCGGAAATCGGCGTTCAAGCCCGCCTATCCTGGGCGATTCAAGCCCTCACCTGAGCCGCGAAACGGATTTTGCGTGCCGTTTTGGGAAGAGAATTCGTTAAAGTATGAACAGACTGCATTGTTAGATATTCGATCATACTAATTCGGGTCATGACATCCTCTTCCATCGCTGTTCGCGAATTGCCTTTGTTTCCCCTGCCCGATGTTGTGTTATTTCCGGGGCGACCGCTGCCGCTCCATATTTTTGAATTCCGCTATCGGATCATGATGAACACGATTCTGGAAAGCGATCGCCGCTTCGGGGTTTTGATGTTTGATCCGATTCAGGGGCAAATTTCCGGTGTCGGATGTTGTGCTGAGATCATTCACTTCCAGCGCCTCCAAGATGACCGCATGAAAGTGATTACCCTAGGGCAGCAACGGTTCCGCGTTTTGGAATATGTGCGCGAAAAACCCTATCGAGTTGGCCTCGTCGAATGGATCGACGACCATCCCACCGAGAAGGATTTGCGCCCCCTCGCCACCGATGTGGAGCAACTGCTACACGATGTGGTGCATCTTTCGGCCAAACTCACGGATCAAAAAATTGAACTGCCGGAGGATTTACCCAACCTCCCCCTTGAGCTGTCCTATTGGGTGGCGAGTAATCTCTACGGGGTCGCGGCAGAGCAGCAAGTGTTGCTCGAAATGCAAAACACCAAAGATCGCCTCGATCGCGAAACAGAAATTCTCACCTCGACGCGCAATCATCTCGCGGCCCGCACTGCCCTTAAGGATGTGCTGCCCAGTTAATTTAAATTCCGCCCCGGCTTGACATCCCCGGCTCAGGGTTGAGCGGCTTTGTGTTGACGCAGTTGGATCAAGAGTTGATCGGTGCGTTGCGATCGCCAATAGGGAAGGGGCGATTGAGACAAGGCATAGATTTGATCCATCGCCCCTTGCCAATCTTGACGGGCGATCGCGCCCTCAAACGCCTGTTCTCGTTCCGTTGCCTCTCGCCATGCCGTCCGCCATTGGGCAATATTGGTCTGCGCCACACCATAGCGGGGGCTGTGATCGGGGATCTGCTGGCTAATGGCGATCGCCCCCTCTAGATCCCCCGCCGCTAACCGCTGTTCCGCCCGATCCATCGCCCAATCCGACCAGACCTGCAACAACTCCGCCTGATCCTGATAGAGAGGATGCTGCGGCGACCATTGG
>CAZCWE010000161.1:0-8794 GCA_964502285.1 uncultured Spirulina sp.
CCGTTATAATCTTTGATTTAACGGTGGGAGTGTCAATGCCCGTTGTCCCGTCCTTGCGATCGCCGCTCAAAACACTGGATTCGGTCTTCATCCTGTATAATGCGGGTACTTAGCCGCGAATCCCTCAAAATTCGTCGTGACAGTATTTCGTCAAACAACCCATGGGCAAAACGCTGTCCATTGGGTCAAGCAATCTTCAGAGACCATCCTGAAATTTCCTGTTTTGTCCCAAAATTCCCTGCCTTTCCGCAGAGGAGCGCGTTACAATTTCCATCGTAGTTTTCAGACTAAACACCCAACTTGAGTCAGCCGATCGAAGTTCAAGAAATTGATACCCTCGCGCAAGAACTAGCCACGATTCAGCAAACCAGTTCTAAGCGAATTGCCCTGTTAGGGTCGCGTCATGTCCCAATTACGCATCAAAACCTGATTGAAGTCATGAGTTACGCCCTCGTCTTAAGCGGCAATCGCTTGATGACATCCGGGGCAACGGGTACGAACCTCGCGGCCATTCGCGGGGCGATGCGGGCTGATCCCAATCTTTTAACCGTCATCCTGCCCCAGAGCCTTTCGCGCCAACCCAGAGAATCCCGCAATGCCCTCGAAAGCGTGGTGCATCTGGTGGAGCATTCCGACAATGACCAACTGTCCCTCGCCGAAGCCAGTTCTCTGTGTAACCGTGAGATCATCTCACGCTGTCAGCAACTGATCTGCTTCGCTTTCCACGACAGTCACACCCTCTTGCAAACCTGCGCGGAAGCGGAAGAGCAGCGCAAGGTGGTCACGTTGTTTTATTTCGATTGATTCCCATGACGCTCCCCGTGCCTGCGCTGCTGTTGTGTTCCATCGTCGGAGCTGTGTTGTTGGTCTATGTCCCCTACGGGCCCATGGCCTACGGTCGGCTTCAGGTGGGGATGGATTGGAGTGCGCCCCGTGGCATGTTCGATCGCTTGCCCGACTATGCCAAGCGGGCGACCTGGGCCCATGAGAATTCCTTTGAAGCATTAATGGTCTATGTCCCGTCGGCGTTCATGGCGTATCTGACCGGTGTGGATGGGGTGTGGGCTGGTTATGCGGCGATCGCCTTTCCCATTGCCCGGTTTTTCTATATCCTGTTTTATATTCTGGATGTGCCGTTGGCGCGATCGCTCATGTTTGGCATTGGCTCGACCTGTAGCTTCACGCTCTTCATTCTGAGTCTGTTGACGTTACGTTCGTTTGGTTGATTTTTAGGATAATTTATGGCTTCTACCTTTTCCTTTGATGTTGTCAGTGATTTTGACCGTCAAGAGATGGTAAACACAGTGGATCAAGTCCTGCGCGAATTGAAAAACCGCTACGACTTGAAAAACACCAACAGCACCGTTGAACTCGGCGACACCAGCATCACCATTACCACCAACAGCGAAATGACCTTGGACACGATCCAAGACATTTTGCGCCAAAAAGCTGCTAAGCGGAATCTCTCCCAAAAAATCTTTGAATACGGAACCCCAGAAACCGCCAAAGGGAGCCGTATTCGTCAAGAAATCACCCTCAAAAAAGGCATCGAAAAAGAATTGGCTAAAACGATTACCAAGATGATTCGGGATTCGTTTAAAAAAGTGCAAGCCTCTATTCAAGGGGATTCGGTGCGGATTTCCGCCAAGTCCAAGGATGATCTCCAAGCCGCGATGCAGTTTTTAAGAGAAGAAGATTTCCCCGTCGCCCTGCAATTCAATAACTATCGTTAACCGCCCTGAGGCGTACCCTGGCCGTCAGGCGATCGCGGAGAACGATAGAATATTAATGATGTTATTCACAACCTCCTCATGACTTGGGTTAATCTCAGCCTCGGCGTGGCCCTCGGCCTCATGATTGTCTTATTTATTTTTCGGATTGTGCTCACTTGGTATCCCGAAGTTGAGCTAAAAAAATTGCCGTGGAGCCTGATCGCACTCCCCACAGAAGTCTTTTTAGCCCCCACGCGCCGGGTGATTAAACCCTTGGGGGGTGTGGATATTTCGCCGATTATTTGGGTGGGAATTATTGCCTTGGTGCGGGAATTACTCCTGGGGCAGCAGGGACTCTTGCGGATGATGTAGGCAGCCTGCGGCGTTCATTCGCGCCCGGTGACGCGGCGATAAAACTGCTCCAAACCCCGCACACAGTCGGGGTCATCGTAGAGGCGATCGCCCTGGACGATGATTTTGGCTTTGATGCGATCGCGCTCCTCGGCATCCGTCCCCAAACGGGCCGCGATTTGCACATAGTCCTCCGGATTGGCAGCGATCGTCTCCGTCACCCCGATCATTTTCAGGAAGCTATCGGTGTGGCGACCGCGCATGAATTCCCCCGCACAGGTGATGATAGGCAGATGACAGGCCAACGCCTCTAAACTCGTATTTCCCCCCGACCAATCGAAGGTATCCAGATACAGATCGCAAAGCTGATTCACGGCGAGATAGTCCTCCCGCGCCAAAACCCGCCGAAAATCGCAATAGGTCTCAATCGCCAACCCCGCATGGCTAAAGGCCCGGATCAACCGCTGACGGAGCACTTCCCCCCGCAAAAAGACGAAGCGAGCGCGGGGGACTTGGCGAGCGATCGCCGGAAACACCCAATCGTATTGGGGCAAATATTTAAACGGTGCTTGGCAGCAGAGATACAGCACCGCATCATCATCAAACCCATAATCCGCCCGCGTTTTCGTCAGGGGAGGAATGCGCGGATTGGGGTAAGCCACGCCAATATTCGGCAGTTTTACGAGGGTTTCCGTGTAATGGGTCTCGGCGCGATCGCCCTCCATCAGTTCGCTCGACAGAAAATAATCCAACGTCGGCAACCCCGTCGTCACCGGATGCCCCCAGGCCACACACTGCACCGGAGCCAGCCGCAACGCCGCGAGGGTCATCGTCGGCGCGTCCATCCCCACTTCGGGGAACACGAGAATATCCAACTCATCTTGAGCGATCTGCTGAGCCGCGTTAATCCAAGACCCGTTAAAGGCATACCAGCGATCGCAACAACTCCGGCACACCTGCGCCATCCCATCCTGCGCCGCGCCCAAATCATAGCCGTAGAGTTCAAACTGTGTGCGATCGTGCTGCTGAAGCCAACCTTTGAGCCAGAGTGTGCCGCTGTAGGCGTAGAAATAGGCCGAAACATAGCCGACGCGGATTTTTGAGCGGGGCGATCGCTGGGGCAACTTTTGCGCCCAGTCGGGAAAATTCGCCGCCACAATCCGATGCACAAATCCCCCATAGTCGGCCTGTAAATCCCGCACATTAAAAGCCTGATACGCCAGATAAAAATTGGTGACTTGGCTAATCCCCATCAAAGCGGTTTGACACTGTTCCGGCCTGTCTAATGGAGTCGTTTGGATCAGAGACTGTAACCCTTGAATATAGTGTGATTTCTCATCTGAAATTTCGTCCGCCCGCCCATAAATCATCGGCACTAAAAGATGGGCGAAGATCTGAAAAACATAGTCCTGGGGACAAGCCTCACGAGCAGTTTGGACCTGTTGACGCGCTCGGTCAATATTGCCCTCATGGAGAGCCTCAAAAATCAAATCAAAATGAAACCGGGGATCATGGGGATGAATGGTATTCCCCAACTCTAAACTGCGCCATCGTTTATGGGGTTGTCCCAATTGTTGATAACAATGGCTGAGTTTCCGGTAGACTTCCACATCCACGGGATAGGTGTTAACAAGGGTTTGTAATTGCGTCGCTGCCGCCTCCCATTGTTGTTTTTGATAGTAGTCATTGCCTAAAATTACCCAAAGTATTTCATTACCCCACGCCTGCAATTGTTCCAGGCTTAAAACGGTGAGCGCAACGGGAGATAACAGGGGTTGAGCCTGGGGGAGTTGAAAATATGCCGTAATCTGTTGCCAGGGAATATGTTGCGAATCTGGAATTATTTCAAGACTGATTTTTTCAGCGATCGCAATTTCTTGCTCTAACGCTAATGTCATGACCACACTCGATAAAATGAGTTGAGCCATCTCACTCTGCTGAGGCTCACAGACAACATCGAGATGATAGGAATAGTGCTCAGGATACTGGGCGAGAATTGTGAAAAGTTGGGACAATTGGGCCTGTAATAAGGCTTCGGGTTGTTGCCAATTGGGACAGACTAAAAATGACAGGGTTGGGATTAATGGGGCTTCCGATGTGGTGGCCTGCGGGCGATCGCACGGGAGCGTAATCGGCTGTTTTTGCTGCTGAAGTTCCGAGATATGGTTTAAAAAACGTTGGGCGATCGCAGCCGGGGAGTAGTGGGCGATCGCCCACTCTCGTCCTGCCTGGGCAATCTCGCCCCAGCGTGGTTTTAACGCCTCAAGCCGCGCCATGCTTCCCGGTAAATCATCAAGATCCAAACCGATGTAGTGCGTGCCATTTTCCGGCATCACGGGCAATTCTGCGTCATAGGTTTCAAGATCAAGATGGATCGTCAAACAACCCGCCGCAAGCGATTCCCACAGCCGCCCACTATCCCACCCATGCAACTTCCAGCCCTGTGGATCAGCCGTTAAATAGCCACCAAATGCGGTACTGGCTTGGGTCGTTTTGAGGCGGTGATAATAGTCAGAAATAGGGCGTTTGCCGATGCGTTCCCCATCAAGGCGATCGCACTTTGGCTCCATCGGCCAAAGTTGAGACAAAAGCGGCGTGATCCGTTGGGCGGCAATACTACGCAGGGAATCGTCTGGATTGAGATAAGCCGTATCACTATAGAGGTGGCCGTAGGGTGTGGCAATCTGGGCATGATGCCATTGAATGATTTCGGGATTCGTGCGGTCATTGTTGAGCATTTGGGGGGTGCGATCGCACCATGGCTGCACTGTTTCAAGTTTCTGCAAAGCCCGACTAGATAGGCCAAAACTCCAAGGTTTCACGATCTTAGGTCGGGGATAATTTCGGTTGAGATGTATGCTCAAAACTAAATCAAATTGCTGCTCAAATCCCCAGTATTCTTTTGGCCCTGCTAAATCATGCAGATAGACCGTGAAATAGGAGCGATCGCTATAAAAAAGATAATTGGGAAAAATGGGATATTGTCTAACCCCTATTGTTTGGGTTTTCAGCAGTGCTGAATCAACCACCACCACTTCACAATCATCCGGTGAAATGTTGGGGTCATACCGCAACAATCGTGCATCATCATCTTGGTCTGATAGCCACTCTTTCAGATCACAAAAACATTCAACCCCTAGGGCATTTAGTCCCGCTGCTAAGTTGAGAGCTAAATCGTGATCATGGGGTTGAATGAGATAGAAAAAGACACGGCGCGGCAACATAAATTATGAGGAAAGTTGGACAACCGGCAACACTTGTACCGGTGGCAGTGCAACAACTTGAGGATCATCACAAGCGAGGGGAATCCGCCCTTGAAGGTGAGGCAAGAGGGCAGACCATTGCGCCGGATGGAGAGGGGGCAGAATTGCGATCGCTAAATTTTCATCTAAATCAATCGACTCAGTCATCATCAGATTAAATGCAATCCCCGCTAAGAGCGTATTTACCTCTTCTGTGCTGTTTTTCCCGGCATAAAACACAAGGGTGATGGCAACATTTTGCTGCGCTAATATGCGCAGAATATCACTCAACACCTCATTTAATTGCTCCTCAGATTGAGACCAATCCGGCGTGAGCAGGTAATTCGTTGCACTCAAGTTGTGAATGGGCAAACTAGCAGCGATCAAGGCTTGTTCCATGGTTTGGGCCATTTTGGCCCAGGAAAAGTTTTTGGCTTGGCGTAAACCGGCAAGGCTTAACCCTTGGCGCACTTGAGGATTTTGCACAGTACACAGAGCATTGATCATCTCTGCATCATCATCGGGGTTGACATAAATTGCGGCATCTCCGGCCACTTCAGGCATTGATGAAGTGGGGGAGGTGATGACCGGGCAACCGCAGGCCAGGGCTTCGAGAACAGGTAACCCAAACCCTTCATAACGGGAGGGATAGACGAGAGCGATCGCACCCGAAAACGCTAACCGTAATTCTTCATCTTCTAAGTAAAGGGTGTGAATCGTATTCCCCGGAATCATCGCCCGCAAATTTTCATCCAACCACCCCATATTCCCGGTGCAAATCAACTCAAACCCTAACCGCGTGGGTAACTGAGCAAAGGCCCTAAAAAAGAGTTGCGCGTTTTTATAGCCAGTTCCCGGAGCACTGAGGATGAAATAGGGTTTATGAATGCCATATTTCTGTTTGAAGCGTTCAATTTCAGGCTCTGTGGCAGGAGTGAAAACGGGCTCAACCCCGCAATGGGCGACTGTTTGAGGTTTTGTTGCTGCATCAGGAAAACAGCGAACCAGATCATCTAAGGTATTTTGAGAAATGCCAATATAAGCCTGAGCGTGCTGAATGGCGCGGTGTTTTTCCTGCCACATCGGGTCATTAAAATCAGCGCCTAACACCTCCGGAATCATGTCATAGGCCATAAATACCGAGGGGGTCGTGAGGGGAATGGTGTAGTAGGTGGAAATGAAGAGGGTGGCGTTTTCTTCGTCGCAAATTTGCTGGAGTTGTTGCCGTTCAACGTCGGGGTTTTCGTAACTGTGGGGGGGCAGGGTGCGGTAGGTTAAACCGTTGAGTCGGGGTGCAGTACCACCGCGATCAATAATCACTAATGATTGAGCAAAGGGAGTGCTGGCCCACTGTTTGAGGAGCGATCGCCACACCCGCGCAATCCCGGTGTTATACCGCTGAAAAAACATCCCATCGATCACAATTCGCCCAAAAGGTGTTGGATGTTCTTTTGGTGAATTCATGGCCGGTGCAAACGTTTCTACCGTGCCCGATTCATTGGGTAACACCACACAAAAAGGAGTACCATCGCGAAGCTCTTGAGCCTTCAATAAACCCGGCATCAGTTTTAAGGTGGCGGCTGCAAGTTTTCGAGATTGGGGCATGTCTCCGAGCAGTTTAGCCCACTGTCCTAGGGTTAAGAGATGCAGCCAATCATTCCCCTGTTTGGGCATGGCATCGCCTTTCCCAAACCAGACTCCCGTATCGTCAATTTGACGGAGGGCAAAGGTTGTTTCTCGTTGGGTTTCAAATTCGTGAATGGCTTTAGCGCATCCTTCCCAATAGCCATAGTCATCAATTTGAACCACGCCTTGGGGATCAACAAGATCATAATAAGAGGCAAAAATATCGCGGGTTGATTCGTACCAATCTCCATCGGCATGGAGGAGGGCGATCGCATCAATTTCATCCCGATATTGGGGTAAGGTATCCGCAAATAGACCCATCACGGGCACAACAAAATCACTCACTCCCAATTGGGCGCAAACGACGGCTAAATTTTCTGCAATGGGGGCTTGGAGCGTCCCTACCCCAAACCCCGTTGCATTGGCCTCAATGCCTTGATGTTTGTCCGCATCGGTGGGTTCAGGCATACCGGCAAAGGTGTCAAAGGCGTACACTTTCCGAGGTCTTAACGAATAACGAGCCACCACCGCCGCTAACAGTGCCGTTGCCCCCCCGCGCCACGCTCCACATTCGACAATATTTCCCGGTACATCATCTAAACAGATCGTTTTGGCTAATGTGTATAGCGATCGCAGGCGGGCATCGCTCAACATCGTGTAAGGGCGCACCACTGCCAAAAGTTCTTGGAATTCTGGGCTGTTGTGGGGTGGGTGATTGCCGTTGCTATTGTTGGCGAGGGATTGATGGTACAGGCTGGCTTGGAATTGTTCAGGATTACCTGTGCCGGCTAAGGTGGCGAGGGTGCGATGGGCAAGCCGGGAGGTGGGATGGAGTTTAATCAGTTGACTCCAGTGGTGTTGCGCTGTTGCGTCATCACCCTCGGCCAGGGCTGCGGTGGCTTGCTGATGGAGGTCGCGAATCTGTTGTTTTTGCTCAGTGCTCAGGAATTCAGGACTGGGGGCTGGGGTGGGATTGATCGCCAGGACTGTGGTGAGGAGTTTTTCCAGCCATGGATTTTCGGTCTGGGGTGCTGGGGATGGCGTGGGTTGCGCGTGACCGCTGACGGCATAGCCTTGGAGATGGGGGGGAAGAGACCAATGGACGGCGGGATCGGGTTGGTGGGCGATGGGGGTAACATTGCCGCGCCAAGCGATCCCCATGATTTGCATAGTTTGGTAGACGAGGGTTTGCCAACCGCGATCGCGAAAATAGTCCAACCCTTGGGCCACGGCCGGAGCGGCTAAGTCATGAAACACCACCAGAGCATCCGCTTCCGCGAGGGGTTCACAGGCGATCGCATCCTGAAGCGGGCCCGGTGCTTCATGATCACCATCAATAAACAGTAACGACCAACGCCGCTGCGCTTGGGTTGCTAACGCCTCCACCGCTTGGGGGCTGTAGCCCGCCACCAAATTAACCCGCTCCAACACGCCAGCCCGTTGCAAGGATTGCGCCACGCTCTCATAGGCCACCGCCTCCCCCAACACCGGATCAATCACATCCAACTCCAGCCCCGCCAACGCCAAATGACAAGCCGACCACCCCATCCAACAACCAATCTCTAAACCGCGTTTACCGGCAAACTGTTGCGCCAGATTGTAGAGCAGATGAGCCTCATCACGACTTAAAAATCCAATCGTAGGTTGGCGTTGGTCAACATACCAATGATGGGGAATGTCCCGCCGGAGATAGGGCCAATTACAGGTGTCCGGATTCCCGATAATCATGTGGGGAAAAGCCGCGTCGGGATGGACTTCGGCCAAACCGGGGGAAATGTAGTCGTGGGGCGTTGGAAGGGCAGTTTGAATCATCGCGAGGGTTTCCGTGAGCATCCGGTCTTCAGTGAACAGTTGCGTTGCCCG